>NZ_CDWTMG010000012.1:0-47751 GCF_977945845.1 Frankia sp. CcMO1 | reverse complement strand
CGGCCGGCGCGTCGCCGCGCCGGGGGCGGGGGCGGCGCGGGTCTCGGCCGGTGCAGGCACCTGGTTGTCCGTCGTCCCCGGCGTGGAGACCTACTCGCCGGAAGGTGAGCGCCTGGTGCAGAAGGTGCGTGACGCGACGTCGCCGGTTGCGGTGCTGGTCGGTGGCCGGTCGGCCGAACTGGTTGACACCGGCGACGCGATCATCGGACGGCTCCCGCTCGCCCTCGGCATCATCGCCGCCACCGTGGCCGTGCTCCTGTTCCTCTTCACCGGCAGCGTCCTTGTGCCCGTGAAGGCGATCGTCCTGAACCTGCTCAGCCTGACCGCGACGTTCGGTGCGATGGTCTGGGTCTTCCAGGAGGGCCACCTGCGGTGGCTGGTGGGCGACTTCACCGTCACCGGGACGCTCGACGTCACCATTCCGATCTTGATGTTCTGCGCCGCCTTCGGACTGGCGATGGACTACGAGGTCTTCCTGCTCTCGCGGATCCGCGAGGAGTGGCTCCGGACCGGTGACAACGTCTCGGCGGTGGCGTACGGCCTCGGCCGGACCGGTCGCCTGATCACCGGGGCGGCGCTCATCATCGCCGTCGTCTTCGTCGCCTTCGCGACGTCGGGCGTGACGTTCATCAAGCTGCTCGGCATCGGCCTCGCGCTGGCCGTCCTGATCGACGTCACCCTGGTCCGTGGGTTGCTGGTGCCCGCGTTCATGCGGCTCGCCGGGCGCGCGAACTGGTGGGCGCCGGCGCCGCTGCGAACGCTGCACCGCCGGTTCGGCCTGGCCGAATCCGCGGAGCCGGGGTCCGCCGGGCCGGACACCTCCGGGACGGTGCCGGACGCAGCCTTGCTCACAGCAGACGAATCCGCACTTCCCCGGCGTTGAACGGCCGAGCTAGCCGGCATCGGCCAGGTCATCGGTCTCAAGCTCGTTGCGCAGGCGTTGCAGGGCCCGGGCCCGGGCGGCGCCGATGCTGCCGACCGCCATGCCCATCCGCTGCCCGATCGCCTGGTAGCTGATCGGTGGCGAGGCGGACAACAGGATGAGCAGCATCCTGTGCCGGGCCGGGAGCCGGTCGAGCGCGGCCCGGACGATGGCGCGCTCCTCGCCACGGATGGCGTGCTCCTCGGGGCCGTCGTCCAGGCAGAGTTCCTGATCATCCCGATCCAGCGGCTCTTCCCGGCCCGCGGCGTTGACGAGGTCGATGCAGCGCCGGCGGGTCGTGGTCAGCAGCCAGGCCGACAGGCGCTCGGGATCCCGGATCTCGCCGATCTTCGTGACGAGCGTGAGCCAGGTGGACTGCACGACGTCGGCGCCCTGCTCCTCGCTGAGCCGGAACCGCCGGACCATCCACCACAACAGCGCGCTGTACTGGTCGACCAGCGCGTTCCATGCCAATTCGTCACCATGTGCGGCGCGGTGCACCAGCGCGTTGACGTCGAACTCCGTGTCGGGCGAGTCGTAGAGCATGAGACCTCCCCTCAGGTCCCGGCGAGCATGGCGGGGAGGCGTCAGCGGCGCGTTAGCGGCACTCGATCGGCCGCTTGCGCAGGCGGTCGTCACGTGAACGGCGTGCGAGACGCATCGTGCGGGGGTTGTCGCCGGTCTAGCTTGTTGACCACGTTCGGAGGTTCCTATGGACCGGCGCGTGCCTCGGTGGTACGACGATGACGACTGCTTGTTGGCCGTGGTTGCGAGCGCGGTGGACATCGAACCGCGCTTACCGCCACAGCTGCTTGAGGCGTGGAAGGCGACTTTCACGGGATCTGCCGGTGCTGCCGGCGGTCCGGCGGACCCGGCCGGCGGCAGCGCTGCTGCTGGGCCAGGAGCCGGCGGGGCGACCGCGGAACCCGGACGGGAACCCGTGCCGGAACTGGCGCCGGAAGTCGGGCCGGAACCGGTGTCGGAACCGGGCGTGGTGATCCACCTGCTGGCCGGATCGCCACCGGGTTCGCTCGGCAGGCCGGCCGGTGGCCGCCAGTCGCTGCCGAACAAATAATCGAGCGCGTCGATCAGCAGTGCTCCGGTACCCTTGTCGCGGGGCGCCCGCGACAGTCATCGTCGCCGGCGGGCACGATTCGCCCGAGACCATCCCAGCGGGCGGACTGGCCGGGGGGGACGAAGTGGAGTCGGCGAACCATGTCATAGAGCCGGCGGGATTCCGGCTCGACCCGCCCACACCCACCCGGCAACTGGTTCTGCGTTCCCGGCTGCTCGACCAGCTGCAGCAGCGGTTCCGCCGCCGGCTCACCGTCCTCACCGCGGGGCCCGGTTTCGGCAAGACCAGCCTGCTAGCCCAGGCCCGCGCCGAGAACCAGCTCTCGCCGCGCGGCGCCGACATCTGGTTGACGTGCCATGCCGGCGACGGAGCCGTCTCCACGCTGGCCGAAGGGCTGACCGCCGCGCTGCGCCGGCCCGGCTCGCCCGTCTGGGACATGACGACGGCGATCGAACGGATCTGCGCCGCGGTATGGCGCTGCGCGCCGGAGCAGGTCGCGCTCATCTTCGACGACGTCCACCTCATTCCGGCCGGCTCGCCGGGTGCCCAGCTGCTCGGCAACCTGCTCGACCGGTTGCCGAACAACGGTCACCTGGTCCTCGCCGGGCGCTTCCTGCCCCCCATCGGCACGGCCCGGCTCGCGGTGATGGGCGAGGTGATCGAGATCGGCGAGGGCGACCTGGCCTTCACCGACCCCGAGCGGTCCGAGTTCGCGGCGCTGCGCGACGTGCCGCCCGAACTGCTGACCGACAGCGCCGGGTGGCCGGCGCTGGCCGAGCTCACCGCCTCGATCGGCCGGCACCGGGTGATCGACTACCTGTGGGAGGAACTGCTCGCGCCCATGCCGGCGCAGCGCCGCCGGATGCTCGCGCTCCTCGCGCTCATCGGAGGCGCCGATGACGAGGTGGCCGCGGCGCTCGCCGAGCAGCCGGTCGATCTGGCCACCACGCTGTCCGGGCTGCCGCTGGTCGCCGGCGTGCCAGGCACGTGGCGGTCGCTGCATCCGCTGTGGGGACCGGCCTTGGCCGGCGAGTTGACGGTGGCGGCGCAGGCGGCCGCCCGGACCCGCGCGGCGGGCGTGATGCGCGCCCGGGGCGACGTCGACGCCGCGATGCGTCAGCTGGCGCTGGCCGGGGCGTGGGAGCAGGTTCGCGATCTATGTTGCGAGACGGCGGCCCTGACGCACCCCGCAGTGCCGCCGGACGTCCTCACGGGGTGGTACGAGCTCCTGCCCGCGGACCAGCGGGAGGGGGCCGAGGGGCACCTGCTGCTCGGCCTGATCCAGCGCAGCACCGACCTGCGCGCGGCGTTGGCGTCCTTCGAGCGGGCGGCCGAGGACTTCCGGACGGCTGGGAACCTGGCCGGGGAGATCGCCGCCAAGACCCACGTGGGCCATCTGAGCTGGTGGCTCAATGACGAACGGCGGCTCGCGGCCGGTGTGGGGAGGGCCGAGGAGATCGCCGCCGACGTGCCCGCCATCGCGCCCCTCGTGCTGTTGTGGGAGGTGTGGCGCGCCGACGTGCACGGAGACTTCGCGCGCGGCCTCGAACTGCTCGCCCAGGTGCCGCCGAACGCCATGAGCCCACCGATGAGCGCCGGCGTCAACTGGCTGTGGGGCTGGCTGTATCTCTTCACCGGCGAGCCCGAACGCGCGCGGCCGTACGCCCACCGGTCGGTGGCGACCGCCTCCGGGACGTTCCGGGCCGCTGCGGTGTACCTGCGGGTCCTCTCCGGCTGGCTCTCGGGCGACGTCGACCTGGCCGTTCGGCACCTACCGGAGCTGGCGCAGGCGACGATCGAGTCCGGGCGGGCGCTGGGGGACGTGTTCGAGAGCAGCCACTGCGCCCTGCTTCTCGCCTACCGGGGTGACCTCGACGACGCGCGGGTGCACTACGACCGGGCCCGGACGTCGTTGCCGGGGGCCGCCGGCGCCTCGTCGGCCGAGATCGCGTACGCCCTCGCCCGGGTGGCGATCCTGCTGCTGGAGGGCCGCGAGGAGGAGGCCCGGACGGCGCTGGTCGCCGAACTGGCGCAGCGGCCGTTGCAGGAGGCAGGGCGGGCCCGGCTGCATCGGCTCTTCCCCGCGCTGAGCTACGTGCTCGCTCCCGGGACCCGGCAGCTCTGGCACGAACGCGCCGTCGAACCGATGCCACGGCGGGCCGTGGAGCTGGCCGCGGTCCTGGTCGCGGCCCGGGAACGAGGGTCGCTGCGCGAGGCGGCCGAGGTGGACCTGCCCGAAACCGGCGTGCTGCGGTCGGTCTTCCCGCTGCCCTGGGCGGTCGAGTTCGCCGTCGCGATCGCCGCTGCCGGGCGCCCGGAGGGGTCAGAGCTGATGGAAGCGCTGGGACCCGGGGCACGGCCGTTGCTGCGGGCGCTGATGACGTCCACGCGCGGCCGGACGGCACGGGCCGCCCGCGAGCTGACCTCCGTGCTCCCCGCCGACCCGGCCGCTCGGCTCGAGCTGTGCGTCCTGGGCCCGCTGGAGCTGCGGCGGAACGGCCGCCCCGTGGACCATCCCAACCTGCAGCGCGACCGGGTGCGCCAGCTACTGTTGTTCATGGTGGCTCGGCGGAGCGCGTCCCGGCACACCGTTGCCGTCGAGCTGTGGCCGGACCTCGGGCTGGACGCGGCGGGCCGGAACCTGCGGGTGACGCTCAACTACACCCAGCGCCTGTTGGAACCCGAGCGCGCCGATGGCGACCCGCCGTTCTTCCTCCGCACCGACGGCGGCATCCTGCGCCTCACGACGGAGGACGCGCTCACGGTGGACGCGTGGGAGTTCGACCGGTTGCTCGACGAGGCGGTCAGGGCGGAACGCCAGGGCGTGCCGTCGCTGGCGCTGAAGGCGTACCGGCAGGCCCTGCCGCTCTACCGGGGCGACTACCTGACGGACGTGCCGCGGGCGGAGTGGGCGATGGTCGAGCGGGAGCGGCTGCGGGTCCGCTACGTGACCGGGTCCGTGCGGGCTGGAGAGTTGCTGCTCGCCGCCGGCGAGGACGAGGCAGCGCTCGCGTTCGGCCACGCGGCGCTGCGCGTGGACCGCTGGGCGGAGTCCGCGTACCGGCTCCTGGTCGCCGTCCATCTGAAACGCGGTGAGCTGGACGCGGGCCGCCGGGTGCTGGAGCAGTGCCTGCGCATGGTGGCCGAGCTGGGGGCCCGCCCGGACGCGCCCACCGAGATGTTCGCCCGCAGGCTGGGCCGGGCGCGGGGCGCGGGGAGCACGGGGGGCGCGGGGGGGAGCCAGCAGCATGTCCAAGCCAGGCTCTGAGCCGGCCGCGAGCTACGACTACGTGGTCGTCGGGGGCGGATCCGCCGGTTGTGCCGTCGCCGCACGGCTCGCGGACGACCCGTCGGTCTCCGTGCTTCTGCTCGAGGCGGGGCCACGGAACCGCCGGGCGGACGCCAGGGTCCCGCTCGCGTACCCGCTGATGTTCAAGTCGGCGTTCGACTGGGACTTCAGCACCGAGCCGGAGCCGGCGCTGGAGCACCGCCGGGTGTACTGGCCGCGCGGGCGGATGCTGGGCGGGAGCTCGGCGATGAACGCGATGATCTACATGCGCGGAGCGCCGGCGGACTACGACGAGTGGGCCGCCGCGGGGCTGGCCGGCTGGTCGTACGACGACGTGCTCGAGCAGTTCCGGCGGGCGGAGGACAACAGTCGCGGCCCGTCGGCGCAGCACGGCGTCGGCGGGCCGCTCAGCGTCAGCGACCAGCGCGAGCGCGGCGCCCTCTCGAATGCGTTCGTGGCCGCCGCGCAGCAGGCGGGTCTCGCCTACAACGACGACTTCAACTCCGGCCGGCAGGACGGCGTCGGCTGGTTCCAGGTCACGCAGCGCCGGGGGAGGCGGGTCAGCTCGGCACACGCGTACCTCGCCCGGCGGCGGCCGAACCTGAGGGTGCTGACCAGAGCGCAGGCCGTGCAGGTCGTCGTCCGCGACGGCCGGGCGGCGGGGGTCCGGTACCGCGGACGTGACGGCCTGGCGGTGGCCTCGGCCCGGCAGGAGGTCGTGCTGTCGGCAGGTGCGGTCAACACGCCGCACCTGCTCCTGCTGTCCGGCATCGGGCCTGTGGCGCAACTGAGGGAGCTGGGGATCGACGTCGTCGCCGACGTCCCCGGTGTGGGAGAGAACCTGCAGGACCATCTGGCCGTGGGGCTGGTGTGGTCGGTGTCGACCCCGACCCTGCTCGGCCGGTCGACCGCGGCGGACCTGTTCCGCTTCCTGCTGCGCGGGCGCGGGCCGCTGGTCTCCAACATCGTCGAGGCGGGCGCGTTCCTCCGCAGCGCTCCGGACCTGCCTGCGGCGGACCTCCAGCTGCACTTCGCGCCGATGCTCGTCCGGGCGGACGGGCTGGACCGGCCGCGGCACCACGGCGCCGTGCTGTGGGTGACCTTGCTGCGGCCGGACAGCCGCGGGTCCCTGTGCCTGCGATCGGCGGATCCGCTGGTGCCGCCGGTGATCCGGGCCGGGTACCTCGACCGGCCGACAGACCGGGAGGTGCTCCTCGCAGGCGTCCGGAAGGCGCTGGAGATCGCGGCCATGCCGGCGCTGGACACGCACGTCGCGGCACGCCTGCTCCCGGCGGACACGTCGCCCGAAGGCCTGGTGGCCTTCGTCCGGCAGGAGTCCCGCAGCATGTTCCACCCGGTGGGCACCTGCGCCATGGGGACGGTGGTGGACGAGGAGCTGCGGGTGCACGGAGTCACCGGGCTGCGGGTGGCCGACGCGTCGGTGATGCCGACGATCATCCGGGGGAACACCAACGCGCCGGCCATGATGATCGGCGAGAAGGCCGCCGACCTGATCTCGGCCGCGAGGGGGCCGAGGGTCAGCGCCAGGCGGTGAACAGCGCGACGCTGCCGCGGACCTCGAGGTCGTACCGCGCGAACGCCGCGGCCAGGCCCGCGCGCAGGTCGGTCAGGTGGTCGTCGTCGGTACACAGGACGCCGTGCCGGTTGTACGTCCGCATCGCCCGGCGCGCCAGCCGGCCGTGGTCACCACCGTCCTGGATGACGGTGCTACCGAACAGCACGCCGCCCTCGTCGAGCACGCGCGCCGCCTCCTGGAAGGCAACGGCCTTGTCCCGCATCGCGCCTGGAACGCAGTGCAGCATGAAGTTGATGCCGACCGAGTCGAAGGCCGCGTCCGGCAACGGGAGTGGCCGCAGGATGTCGGCCTGGACCAGGGTCGGTGTGTACCGCTGCAGCCGCTGGGCACCGTGCCGCAACACGTGCGGGTTGAGGTCCACGAGGGTGAGCTGCGGGTTGCGGACCGGCCAGCGGCAGCGGCGGAGGAAGTATCCGGTGCCCGGACCGAGGTCGAGGTGCCGGCCGCCGGCGTTGCGGTCGTAGAGCCGCTGGAAGCGGGAGCTGGGGCAGCGGTAGATGAAGCGGGTGGAGAACCCGAGCACGAACTGGTCGTAGATTCGCAGGAACGACGGCGTGTAGACCGCCTGCCCGGCATAGGCCGGGTGGTCCTTGTTAACGACAGCCAGGTCCTCGGTCATGACGTTCCTTTCCGGGGTTGAGGGCCGGTCCTCGGTGACACCACTCGACAAGATGACGGCGGTGGGCGGGCGCGTGATGCGGACGGGTACGGCAATCCCAGCCGGGCAGTTCGCACGCCTCCAGCTCGCGGCGCAACTGCGGCAGCGCGCGGGCAGGCGCGGCGCCGATGTTGCCGACGGCCAGGTCCGTCCGAACGCTGATCTCCTGGTAGCTGACGGGCGGTGACGCCGCCAGGAGGGTGAGCAGGCGGCAACCCCGGCGAGTCCCGCTGCCGCTGCCAGGATCAGGACGACGACTGGGCCCTGTGTGATGGGCTCGTGGCACGTGAGCGTTCTCCGTGTCGTCGACTGCCGCTCCATCGCTCCGGCCCGGGGACGCCTACCGAACGGTAGCGTGCCGTAACGGTGGCGTACCTTTCGGTAGGTTCTCGTCCTGATCGGTCCTGACTCGTCGCCGCCGCGAACCGGGTCGGCGGGCGGGGCGTACCGGTGGTGGACGCTTGTGCGAGGAAACGGGATCCGGTGGCTGAGACGATCACGGTGGACGGCGCTCGGCTGCGGGCCGGTGCGGACTCGGTTCGAGGATGGGTTGCGGAACTTGACGGGTCCGCGGCCGGGGGTTCGGCCCGTGCGGCGCTGGTGGCGGCCGAGGTCGACCTGACCGGGTCACAGACGTCGCTGGCCGTTGCGGAGGTGGCGCGCGGTCTGGAGTCGATAACGGATCGGGTCGTGACGGTGCTGCAAGGCCTGGCGGGGAGCCTGGACGCTGCGGCGTCCGCTTTCGGGCAGGTGGACGTGATCACCGCGGCGGCTGCCGAGCGGTTGGCTCCGGCCGGCCCCGGGCAGGTGAGGCTGTGACCGCGGATCGGGTCATGACCGGCGGCGAGACGGGGGTCTGGCTCTCGGTCGTCCCCCGTGTGCCACCTGCACCTTCGGTTCCGGCCTGGGTGAACGTCGACAGGCAGGTCCTGGTGCGGGCAGCGGCCCGGCTGGGTGAAACTGCGTTGGCCGTTCGGACGGTCTCTCGGTGCACCAGGGGCCTGCTGGTGGATGCTGCGCAAACGTTGGGCTGGCGGTGTGACGCCGCGACCGCAACCGCGGCCCGCAGCGAGCGGGCCGGATCGCGGTTCGACCGGGCCGCCGCGTGCTGCGACGACGCCGCGTCCACGCTGAGCCGGCTCGGATCGCAGATCGGCTGGCGGCGCTCGGAGATCGAGCAGCTGCAACGGCGGCGGGCGACATTGATCGACCAGGCGGTGACCGGCGCCCGGTACGGCGGATCCGGGCTTGCGCCGCCGCCGGCCGCCGTGGATCCGGCGGACCTGCCGCGGCTGGTAGCCGCGGTGGACGCCGATCTGCGGGCTCACGTGGATGCCCTCACGGCAGCAGACTCAGCCGCGAGGGACGACCTGGAACGGGTCGGGGCCGCGCTGCGCGCGCTGGCGGCGGCCTCCGACACGGATGCGTGGATCACCTCGGTCGCGGTTCCCGGCGTGGCCGGTGTCCTGGCCAGGTACGGCGTTGCGCCGTCGACGATCGAGCGGGACCTGCTCGACCGCCTGGTGCTGATGTCGCCGGGGCAGGCGGCGACCTTCCTGCGCACCGAGCTGCTGGCGTGGGACCCGCAGGCGATCGAGGCTCTGCTGCTGCGAAATCCGCACCTGGCCGAACTCCTCACCGGGCCTGCCGGAGACGGCTACGGCACGATGCCCGAGTGGGCCGAACTGCCGGCCGCGAGCGCCGCCACAGGCCTGGCCGCCGTCCTCACCAGCAGTCGCGCGCTTCCCGCCAAGCGGCGCATCGCAGCCGTGCGCGCGTACCTCGCCTCGCTCGACCCGGCTGAGGTACGGCGGCTGGCCCTGCTGTACCCGGCAGTGGTCGGCAACCTGGACGGCGCACCACTGCCGGCGCGGGTCACGGCGAACCGGATCGGCATCGCGGCGGCCCTGTCCGCCGAACGGCGGCGGCTGGTGGACCTGGAACGTGCCGTCGCCGGGCAGACGCCGCAGCAGGCGTGGTGGGCGAAGGCCAACGACGCGCTCGACCTGGTGGTCGACCAGCGCGATGCTCCGGCGCAACTGCAGGAAGCGCAGCGGCGGATCGCGCTGTACGACAAACTGCTGTCCGAGCAGGTTCCCAACCCGGCGCTCGCCCCGGGCCGACCCGACACGGCCGGGCACCAGGTGTTGCTGTTCGACCCCACCGGTGACGGCCGGATCGCGGAACTGTGGGGGGCGATCGACGAGCAGACCCGGCACGTCGGCGTCTTCGTTCCCGGCACCGGCAGCGAGGTCGCCACCTTCGCCGGCACCTCAAACATGGTGGTGGACGTAGTCAAGGCTGATCGCGCGCGGCAGACCGCGGCCGTGGCGTGGCTCGGCACGGACCTGCCGGACGCCGTCGCCGCCAACGCCCCGTTTCCGGGCTTCGCGGAGGCCGGCGGCCCGGCATTGCGGGATTTCCTGTGGGGCCTCGACGTCCCCGACACGGCCGACTCGACCGTCATCGGTCACAGCTACGGCGGGGCGCTGGTCGGGGTCGCGGACCGGGACGGGCTGGAGGCCGACCGCGTGCTGCACATCGAAAGCGCCGGCGCCGGGCGCGGCGTGTTCGACATCGACGACTACGGCCATCCCGAACGCGACCTCCAGCGATACACCATGACCGCGCCCGGCGACCCGATCGCCGGCGCCCGGGTCATGCCGCAGGCCCAGCAGGACAAGCTCGGGGTCGGCCACGGCGGCGACCCCAGCGCCATGCCCGGCTTCACCCTTCTGGAGACCGGACGCTTCAACGACGACGGCCTCAACCCCGGCGGCATCATCATCGGGGCCGACTCGCACTCCAAAGTCCTCACCGAAGGCTCGACCGCCTGGAACAACATGGTCCAGGTCGTCCTCGGCGGCGACGCGACCCTCTACACCCACCCCGACGTCTCCGACCACGGCCGGCGCACCTACCCCTACAGCGACCCCGGCTTCCACGGGCCCGAGGTGGACATCCCATGAACCGCACCACCGCCCTCGTCGTCGCCGGGCTTGCGCTGCTCGCGGCAGCCACCGGCTGCTCGGATCCGCCGGGCAAGGACGATGACCGCCGCCCGCCGCCGTCCGCCGCACCCCAGGAGACCCCCGTGGCCGACCCCGAGACCGTCCTGAAGCAGCAAGCGGCGCAACTACGGACCCTGATCGACGACCTCGGCACCCGGTTCCCGGCCAAACGAAACCTCAGCACCGGCGAAGACGAACGCGACTGCACCGACCAACCCACCACCGACCGATGGCCACGCCGCTGGACGAACAGCCGGGCGCTCGACACGGAGAAGGGCCGCGGCGTCCAACTGGCCGAACAGATCGCCGACTACCTCACCACCGCAGGCTGGCGCCGCCAGAACTTTCCCGCACGTGAAGGCGAAGGAGCGCTCACCCTCCAGAAGGACGGCTTCCTCATCATCCTCAACTCCACCGACTACACCCCCGTCGTCGGCGGAGGTTCGATCTCGCTCCTTTCATACAGCCCCTGCGTCAACGCCGACGGCACCCTCGACCGTGGATCCGTCAGCTGACCCCTACCTCGACGGCCCCCACCACCGTCGACCGATCCGCCCGAACACTTGCCGGGTGCCTGGGCAGATCGGAGTCGACTCAGATCGTCACTTGCCGATACGACCTGCTGGCCTGCTGTGTGGGTGGCCAGCCCGCTGGCGGTCACCAGATGGGCTGGCTCACGGCCATCTCGTCACGGAGCCTGCCGGCAGCAGCGGGATGCGGCAGCCTTGACGGTGCTGTCCTCGAACGGCACTTCGGAGTCATGCCCCCACGTCGGTGTGTCCGCGCGTTCGGGGACACCGGTCGCCCGTCGTGCCGCGCCAGAGCCGTCGTTTCCGTCGCGAGGCAGCGGCCAACGTGCCGGGCCAAATCACGTCAAGCCGTAACTCGCGTGGGCCGGTATCGCAGGGCGACCGACCCCGACCGGAACTCATGGCGATCCACGAGCTCGAGCTGGATGCGCTCGCGCAGACCGGCGAGCAACGTCGGCCCATGTCCGGCAAGGACCGGCTGCACAAGGAACTCGTACTCGTCGATCAGTCCCAGATCTGCCAACGCCAGGGGGAGCGTCACGCCACCCACCCACAGGCCCTCGCCTGGCTCCTGCTTCAGCCGCTGAACAGCTTCCCCCAAGTCGCCTCGCACCAGCTCGGCGTTCCAATCGACCTCGTTCAACGTGCTCGAAACGACGTGCTTCTTCGCCCGGTCGATGGTCTCAGCGAACGGGATCTCCCGCTCACCCATCCAGTCAGGCCACGTCCCTGTGGCCGGCCGCCGCCACGCCGACTCCATCATTTCGTAGGTCACCCGGCCGAAGAGCAGGGCATCGGCTCCTTGCATCTGAGCGGTCCAGTAGCGCATCGACTCATCGTCCGGGGGGAGCCCTGCCTCGTGGTGGCAGCAGCCGTCGAGCGTGACGTTGATCGAGTATCGAAGTGGTCTCATCTCGTTGCTCTCCCTTGATACTCGCCGCGCGTTCACCGGACCTGTGCGTAGACCACCACAGGCGCCAATTCTCATCGGCGCCCCGATCGCACCGACTCACGCTGTCGTGGTGCGAACTGCAGCCAACCGGCAACAACTGTGTCTCCGACGAGATCGAGGCGGGACAGGATTCGGGGAAGATGCAGAGACACGGGCACGGCCCTTCGCGAGGTCACGGCGTCAAGTACCGCGATCTTCGAAGGCCGTGCCCGCCTTCGTCCGCGCCCGCCTCGGTCCGGCCAGCCCCACATACGAAGCACGACGAACACGAATCACATCAAACGTCCGCTGTGACGGCGCCCTGGGTGCATCCGGGCTCAGCGACCACCTGTCACTACCGCCTGAATCTCCGCCACAGGCAAGAGCGTAACGGTGGACGGCCCGGTCAACGTCGCTGGCGCACCCGGGATGTCGACCGGGTTGCCGTCGTCCTCGTAGGCGATGGTCCAGGTGGCGAAGGACCGGACGGCATAAGCGGGCTGACCTTGTTCGTCCGAAGCCGACTGGCCAGCGGATGAGCGACGGTACGTGTGGGCGCAGCCGGTCGGGTCCGTGACGGGCAAGTCGCAGGCCAGGTCGTTGCCTTCGCCGGTGACGATGTGCCACTTCAAGGGCGTGGCGATGGCCACGAGCCCGAATGCGGAGCTGCCTTCGAGCGGACCGACGTCAGCGGTAGGGGTGAACCGGGTCTCCAGGTTGACGATGCTGTTCACCGGCGGGTCCGTCTTCATGCCCAGCTTGGGTGGCTTGAGTTGGCCGATGGCCTCTTGTGCCTGAACGGTCAGGGGTGGTTCGACCGGCAGGTCGTCGTCCAGCCAGATGGCCTCACCAGAGGCGGAGCCATCCGCGTTCACACACATCCTGACAACCCACTCAGCGTCCGGTTTCGGTGGGTCGCTCTTGGGCGGAGCGAACGGCGCAACGTTGTCCTTGATGTAGCAGGCGGCCCCCCTGACGCAGAACGTTGCCGGCGGCACCAGGTTGCACGACGGCTTCGTTTCGTTGCCCACGTCGATCGCATCGTCACCGCCACGGCCGGGTACTTCGCCGCCTGCGCGTTGACAGGGATAGACCAGCGTCTGCCGGCTGGAGTCGTAGTAGGGATCGCAATCCTCGGCCTGCGCCGGCGCGGCCAGGATCACCAGGCCAGCCGCGGCAAGCGGGAACACGAACGCCAGCAGCAGCGACCGGCCGGAGTTGCCGCGACGCCTCTCACTCAACACTTGCCACCGTTCTTGGAAGTGCTCACCAGCCACTGGTCGCCTCGCTGCACCAGGTCGACGCGGGCCAGGCTTGGAGCCTGACCCTTCTGCCCTGGTGCCGGTGTCTCCCCCTCTTTGACAGTGATCCACCCCGTTGGATCGACGCACGCCTCAAGCACCGCCTTCTCACCGTCGATCGTGACGGAGCGGATATCGATCTCCTGCGTCCCCACGATGCGAAAACCCTCGTCAATCAGGAGAGACAGATCCTCAGCCGTCTTCTGAGACCGCTCTGCGGTGGCGTACGGCCGAAGAATGGCCGGACTCGCGTTGCCGGTGGCCGCGATCTCCTCCGTCGCCTTCTGATACTCGCGGTAGGCCGCCTCGACCGTGGCATCCGGGCTCTGACTGGCGGACGCCGTCGCGGTCGCAGTTACGGTCGGCAGGCCACCGGTGTTGTCACCATCGTCCCCGCAGCCGGCAAGTGCCAGGGCTGCCGTGGCCAGAGCGATCATGAGCGCGCTCAGGCGCAGCCGCTGGCTGGGTCGGGCTGTCAGCACGTGTTGTTCTCCCCGTTGGTCTGCTGCGTCCACCCGCGCCCGGTCGCTGCCGTGTCGGGGGCCCGATCGTAGCGGATGGTGCATAGTGGGCATACTGTTCGTCAGGCTCGTCTCGTTGGGACTCGTCACGCCGAACGTCAGCCCGAGGGACCCCCGGACAGGGCGACCAGCGCGGCGATCCCCACGCCGATGTCGATCTTGCTGCCGGGGGGCAGGCCGTGCCACCAGGAAGCTAGCGAGTCCAGAATTCCGGCGAGCCAGCCCTGCAGCTCACCAACGTGGCTGAGCTGGCCGCTCAGCGCTTGCACGTCGGGGCTGGAGCCGATGTGGTCGGCCCACGACGGTGCAAGCCAGAGCGCCGCCACCGTCAGGGCGGCCAACCCGGCGATCCCGAGCAGGCGGCTGCGCCAACGATCGCCGGCAGCGGCCGGACCGGCGGCGTCCGCGAACGTCTCCCCCCGGGTCGCTCGCAGCATCGCACCGGCCGCACGCCCACGAACCACGGCCCGCAACCGGGTCTCCCCGGGCTGCCCGGCGTGCGCCGTCACCAGAACGGGCGAAAGGAAGGCGCCACCGCGCGGGTCATCGCGGCGGAGCCGGGTGCCGGCCTGACGGCGGAACTCAGGGCTTGCGGGCGATCCCCGCGTAGAACCATCGGGAGCCGTCGCTGTCGGCGGCCGTCGGGTCCTCGGCTCCCCACTCACCGGTGAAGCTGACGTGCGCAGGTGCTCCCTGGTACGGCGGGACCAGTTCCAGGCCCTCGAAGAACCGCTCGACCTCCGCCTTGGAGCGCCCGAACATCGGGTGGCGGGCCTTCCGGTACACCTCGGCGAGCCGTTCGACGACGGTGTCCGCGTGCCGGTCCGTCGTGCCGTGCGACATGACCAGGTAGCTGCCCGGGGCCAGGGCGCTCATGTAGCGGCGGATCGCCCCTCGGGGGTCATCTGTGTCCGGCATAAAGTGTAGGACGGCGACGGCGATCAGCCCGACGGGCTGCCCGAGGTCGATCACCCGGAGCAGGTCGGGGTGGCCGAGGACGGCGTCGACGTCGCGCAGGTCGGCCGTGACCACGGCCGTGCCAGGGTCATCGCCCAGCAGGCGGGCGGCATGGATCGCCACCTCCGGGTCGTGGTCGACGTAGGCGACCCGGGCGTCCGCAGCGAACTTCTGCGCCACCTCGTGGGTGTTGCTCTGGGTGGGCAGCCCGGGCCCGAGGTCGATGAACTGGTGGATTCCGCGATCTGCCAGCCAGCGCACCGCGCGCTGCAGGAACCCGCGGTTGACCCAGGCGATGTCGGACAGCTCCGGAAGCTGCACCCGGGTGCGCTCGGCCCACTCCCGGTCGACCGGGTAGTTGTTGGTGCCCCCCAGGGCGTAGTCGAACAACCGTGCGGGCGAAGGAGTGGTCGGGTCAACGCCTTCCGAGACGAACTCCGGGTCGCCCGTCACGCCAGCTCCGCGCCTGTCACGGGGCCCAGCATGAACCCTGTTATACACCACGATAGGGGCGATATTTCGTCATGCCACCGTCGCCCTGAATCCCGTCGAACCCGGCGTGACGTCGCGCGCCGGCCTCGGCGGGCGCGCCGGACCGGGTCTGTCACCGCGATCTGCCCGGCGACGTCGTGCGGTCACGACGTCGACGTGCGGCCGGAGATGCCGAGGTTGCCGGCGCTGAACCGGACGTCGGGGGAGGGTCGCCATGACGGCTGCCGACCCCGACGCATTCGCCAGGCGGGTGAGATGCCGACCCGCACGCTCATCGACCGGTACTGTCCGGTACCGGCACACCGGGCCGGTGCTGCGAACGCCATAATCTTGGGTGCATTGCCATTACGACGATGGAGCCGGCCGTGACAGGCGCTGACCTCCCGATCATGTCCTTCGAGTCGATGTCGGCCTGGCGAACGTGGCTGGACACGGAGCACGGTTCCTCGGCCGGCGTGTGGCTGAAGATCGCGAAGAAGGACGCCGGGTTCGCCAGCGTCAGCTACGGTGACGCGCTGTCCGTGGCCCTGTGCTACGGCTGGATCGACGGCCAGAAAAGGCCGTTCGATGGCGCCTGGTGGCTGCAACGGTTCACCCCGCGCAAGTCCGGCAGCAGATGGTCGAAGATCAATCGGCAGAAGGCGCAGGAGCTGATCGACGCCGGCCTGATGCGCCCCGCCGGTCAGCGCGCGGTGGACGCCGCTATGGCGGACGGCCGCTGGGCGGCCGCCTACGACGGCTCGCGGACCGCGACGGTGCCGGACGACCTGGCGGCCGCGCTCGACGGCAACGACGACGCCGCGGCCTTCTTCGCCACCCTGGACGGGCGCAACCGGTACGCGATTCTCTACCGCGTGCAGGAAGCCAAGAGACCCGAGACCCGAGCCCGGCGCATCGACACGTTCGTCACCATGCTCGCCAACGGCGAGAAGATCCATCCGTGACCGATGATCTGCGCGCGTCCTGGGTAACGCGAGACCAGGAGCAGCCACCGCAACCTCGACTCATCGAGCGTTCGAAGGCGTGGCCGTGTCGCTGGTTATCGGAGTCGGAGTAGGTCGTCGGGTGCGATGCCGGGGCGGAGGGGGACGAGGTCGTCGGCGCAGTGGATGACGGCGACGGTTCCGTCGCGCCGGGGATGCCGGCCGAGGCGCAGAGCCAGGCGAGTACCTGGGCCGCGTCGTCGTGGGCGGGGGCGTCGAGTCCGAGGCTTTCGCCGTCGCTGGGGGTCGCTGGGGATGGCAGTTGGGCGTCCGGGGGGCGTTGCCGTCAGGCAGGTCGATGAACTTGGCGAGGTCGGTGAACTCCGGCCCGGCCGGCGCGACCCTGGCGCTGGGCCAGTTCGTGGCGGCCGCGGGGGAGCCCGTTGGTTCGCCGGCCGGCTGCTCGAGATTCCGGGTCCAAGCCGACGTCGACGTCCGCGACGTTCGGGGGTTCTTCCGGAACTGGAATGTGCAGTTGCGGGCGTCAGGCAGATCACATAGCCAGCATCGGCCCACGCTGAGGCGGCGCCGGTGAAGCAGTACCGCTCAGCGGTGGCCAGGTCGAGCAACCGCTCGGGCAACCGGAGCATCACCCGGTGAGTCCCCCAGTTGGCGACATACAAGAACGCGTCGTAGTACCTCCCGACCAGCGCCCGCGGGTCGCCCCTGAATCGCTTCACTGGTAGCTGTTCACGAACCCGGTCGGCGTGATCCGCGCCCGCGTCGACAGCGACCGCACCGCCGCCATCGCCCGTCCGTCCAGCGGACGGTCCACGGCCACGAACTCGTAGTACTGGTACTCGCTCACCGTCAGGCACTCCCAGTCTCGCAGGCGACGTCCGGCTCCCGACTGGCTCCATCCAACACGCGACCCCCGACAGACCGCCCGGCTCGAGGCGTCACCGTCGTCGACATGGTCCGACCCTCAACGTGATCGACTCCTCTATGGAGCACTGATCAGAACCTGTGGATCGGTCCTCGGCCTGGTGGCGTGAATGCCGCGTTGCCCTGGGTATTCATGCAGATCTTGATCGGTAGGTGTCGGGATAGGAAAAGCGCCACTTGACCTGCGAAGATGTGGTTGTCGAGGCCAGCGGCGACGGCCCGCATGGGGTTCGCGCCGGTGCATGGCCGGGGCCGGATGTTCACCGATACGCCGTGATGATCGCTGGCGCCGGCCGGTATCGCGATGGGCACGACCACGCTCACCGAGAACGGCTGGGGCAGGGTCCCGCGGACCTACGTCACCCCTGCTCGCGTGACATGGTGATCCGCCCCGCCCCGCCCCGCAGGTTCATCTCGGACGCCGACGAGCTTCACCAACCTGCTCCGGCAGGTCAGGAGTGGAGGTCTCACCTCCACCGGGTATTGCGACAGCGGCACTTCGCGCTCATCACCGTGCTTTCCGGTGTGGCGACTGGTGATTCCAGGCTCACTGATCAGCTTGCCCGAACCGCCAGGCGCTCTTTGTCGAACTGGGACGTGAGGAGATTGGCGAGTCCCAGTGAAACGTGCATACGAACGGTATGGCCCCTATGTACCATCCGCTACGATCGGGCGCCGGTGCCTTGGCCAACGGGCGGGTGGACGCAGCGGAAGCAACGGGGGAGTGGAGACGTGCTGGCAGCCCGACCCAGGGCGGAACGCCGCCGAGGCAGGCTCGTCGCGGTGCTGGTCGCCGCCGGACTGGCGGTCGCCGCCTGCGGGGATGACGGTGACGACGCCGGTCTGCCCGAGGCCACGGCGACGCCTTCGGCGACCCAGAATCCGGACGCTGCGGTCGAGTCGGCCTACCGCAACTACGAGAAGACCCATGCGCAGATGGCGGCCGCCGGCGACCTCGACCCCTCGAAGCTGCGGCCCTACGCGACGGCCGCCCTCGCGCAGAAGGACGTCGAGAGCCTGTCCTTCATCTTCGACGAAGGCAATCGCATCATGGGTGAGCCCGGCATCACCGTGACGGCAGTCCACATCACCGGCGAGAAGGCGACGCTCGATGCCTGCGCGGACGCGAGCAACATCATCACAGTGAAGGCCGGAACCACACCGGGCCCCGACGAAACCGGTCAGGGTCGTCGCCCGATCCAGGTCCGGCTCGTCCTGGAGGACGATACCTGGCGCGTCGGCGGCAAGAAGCCGACCGGGCCCGCCTGTTGAGAAGGAAAGCGCGGGGAACCATGAAATCGCGTCAGCGCTCCCGTTCCTTGGTCTTGGCGTCCGCGTTCGTGCTGCTAGCGGTCGTTCCGGCTGGATCCGCCGCCCAGTCAGCGCCGAAGAAGTGCTGGTAGCAGGACCTATTCACCGATGAGGCGACCTACGTCTGTGAGAAGCCGGGCAGTAAAGCAGTCGGCGGACCAAGCGAAAGATGGGGGCAAGCGCGGCGGGAACAAGGGGCCGTCGTGCGCCCTGACCCCGCCGGCGACGTACTGCGTGGGCGAGCGTCCCGTCAAGCGCAGCAGGCGCTCGGTCAGATCGCGGCACCGAAGCTCGGATGGGTCTCCGATGGGTGAGGGCACCTTCGCCGTTGATGACGGTGAGCTGCGTCGCGCGGCCGGGCTGCTGGCGTTGGCGGCTGATGAGGTCCGAGGGTGCGGGTTGCCGCAGGAGGCGAGTGATCTGGCGTCGGCGTTGCCGTTCTCGATGTCGGCGTGGGCCTGCGCGGATCTGGCTGAGGGTTGGCGGGCGCGGCTGGCGATCGCCGCGGCCGATGTCGGGGCGGCGGGTGAGCTGCTGCGGGCCGTGGTGGAGGAGACCGCTGCACTGGATCGTTTCCTCGCGGACGCCGCAGTCGGTGCGGTGGGTGACCAGCCGCCGGCGCCGGTACGCCACGGCACCGGTCCGGTGATGCGGGGTCCCGGGCGCCGTTCGGCTGGTCGGGGACGGCGGCCGGTGCCTGGGCCGGGCTGCACGAGCGGATCAGCGAGCGGGTACGTCGGCTGGTCGCGGGGGTCGAGGCGGCGCTGCACCCCCGACGGCGACCAGGTCGCCGCCGCCACCGGCCACAGTGCCTACCTCGCCGACACCACGATGAGCCAATGCAACCTCGCCGCCGTCGTGGCCGGCGTCCCTGACCGCACCGTCACCGGCCGCGAGACCGGTCTCGGCGACTGGCTCTGGTGACGACGGTGAGGACAATGACCGGCATGCCGCGCGCGGGTTCAGAAGGGTGTGCGGTCGAGCCATCCTTGCCAGACGCCGGCGTCGCCGAAGATCTCGACGTTGGCCTCGTCGGCGGTCTTGCGGCGGGTGACCGCGAGCAGCAGATCGGCGGCCCGGCCTCGCGCGGCGGCGGTGCTCTTGTCGTGGGTGGGCTGGTAGCTCATTCCTTTCGGGCCGACCCGCAGCGTCCACTCGGCGTCCAGATCGGTGGCGTGCAAGTGCAGGCTGGCGTCGGCGTCCAGCGGCTGGGCACGGCCCGAGCCGACCTCGGCGACCAGGAGGTCCAGCCATTCCGACAGTCCGTCGGCGGCCAGGGCCGGGTCGATGACGTACTCGGCGCCGAGCGCGATCGTCGCGTCCGCGCGGTGCACGGTCGCCTCGTGCAGCCGGCGGCGGATCCACCAGGCGGCAGGGCGCGGACCGAGGAACGACCACACCAGGGTGTCCGGCCCGACCGCGGCCACCGCCTCCGGCACCGCGCGAGCTGACCCGGCCAGCCAGTCCAGCGCCTGGCCCGGGTCGGCCGGTGGCTTGCCACCTGCGACCGCGCGCGGATCCAACGGGCTGTCCCGCTTCTCCCGGATGATCTGCGCGGACCACAGGTGAGAACGCCCGAGGTGCCGGAACAACTGCTGAAGCGACCAACCCGGGCAGGTCGGCACCGGCAGTGACTGGTTGGCGTCGCCGATCGTGTCGCCGAAGTGCCGGGTCTCGGCCAGGAGCGCCGCCGCGTAGTCAATCACCGGATAGTCAGTCACGAACCGAACTCTCCCAGACCCCACGCGACGCTGTCAGCCGCACGTCGTCCACCCGCGCAAGAGGCGATTCCGGGGGCCGATCTGGGCCGGCGGCGCTCGGGTTCATGTGTGCGCCCGTGCATGCGACCCCTCCCGAAAATCGGAGCTGCGCCGTCCGCTCCGGCCGGCGCGGACGACGTCGTGCACTGCTGCACCGACGGGTATGCGACCGACGGAAGGGACTCCGTCATGACAATCACGCACGGGTGGGCCGTCTGCCGACGAGCCGCCGTCATGCTGGCAGCGCTGATCCACTCCAGCGTTGGGTTGGCGGGTGCGGCGGCCGCCGCACCCGCCGGCGGATCCGAGGGGCCGGCGACCAGTTTCACTCTCAAGGTCAAGGCGAACGGGCCGCGCGCCGCTGCGGCCGGGCAGTACATCATCTGCGTCGTGACCGCTTACGACCCGGGTCGCGACGGCCCGGGGATCATCGCGTACGGCGAGGTCCTCTGCACGGACGAGTTCGGGACCTGGGTCCCTGTCCGCCGGATCACCCTCGAGGTCACGCTCATGCTCGACAGAGGCACGGCGGAAGGACCGAGGAACGTCGTCAGCCGGGACAACACCGCGAGCTCGCGCGGCCTTGCCTACCAGCCAACGTGCTTCAACGACGTCTTCGCCACGAGGGTGAGGGCGACGGTGTATTTCCCGGCAGGGTACTCGCCGCCCAGCGGCTCGGCCTCGGCTGGCAGCCGGTTCGTGTCCATCACGTGCTGAACCCCTGTCAGCCGGGGAGTTTCGCCGCCGGCAGGGCCTGACCCCGCGGCACCGTGCGTTCGAGAGTTCAGGTCTGCCGAGCCACCAGGTCCGCGTAGTGCCCACCCTTGGCCAGCAGGACCTCGTGCGTTCCCTGCTCGACCAGCCTGCCACCGTCCAGGACCAGGATCAGATCGGCGTCGCGGATCGTGCTCAGCCGGTGAGCGACGACGATCCTCGTCTGTTGCAACCGCCGGATGCCGGCCTGGATCTCCGCCTCGGTCGCCGCGTCGAGCTGGCTCGTTGCCTCGTCGAGGACGAGGACGGCGGGTTTGGCGAGCAGAGCCCGAGCCAGCGCGATCCGCTGCCGCTGTCCCCCCGAGACGCCGTGCCCGTCAGAGAGCAGTGTCTCGTACCCCATCGGCAGGCGCTCGATCTCGCTGTGGACGGCAGCGATCCGGGCGGCCGCCTCGATCTCCGCGCGGTCGGCGTCCGGCCGGGCCAGTGCGATGTTCTCGCGGATGCTCCCGGTGAACAGCACCGGTTCCTGGACGACGACGCCGAACTGCCGGCGGATCGCAACGCGATCGGCGAGCGGCGCCGGCGCGCCGTCGTACAGCACGCCGCCGGTCGTCGGCAGGTCGAGGCCGAGCAGCACGCGGATCAGCGTGCTCTTGCCCGACCCTGACCTGCCCACCACGGCGACGGTCTGGCCGGGTAGGAACCGGGCGGTGATCCCGCGCAGCACCCACGCGTCCTGCGGGCTGTGGCGGAACGACACGTCCCGTAGCTCGATCCCGCCCGACAGCCGAGGAATGCCTGCGCCTGCCCCCGCCGGCCGCTCGGGTTCGGCGGTCACGATGTCCACCACCCGCTCAAGGTGCGCACCGGCCAGGTGGAGCAGTTGCAGCCCGGTCGACAGCGACGCGAGCGGGGCCAGGGCGGCGCCGGAGAGCGCGGCGATCCCAAGCATGGCGCCGAGGCTCACGGCGCCCTCCTGGACGCGCCAGGCGCCGAGCCAGATCACCGCCATGGGCGCGAGTGTCCGGGCGGCACCGAGCATCGACTCCAGCAGGCCGGTCGCCTGCGCGGCACGCACGGTGGCCGCGAGCTGACGGTGGAACCGTTGCGACCACTGCTCGACGGCCCTGTCCTCGAGTCCGCCGGCCTTCAGAGTCTCCATCCCCTTGATCGCCTCCACCAGGAAGTTCTGCGCGCCGCCCTGCGCGTGCAGTTGCTCCTGGGTCAACTCCGAGAGCCGGCTCCGGAACGTGACCAGCGCGCCGGCTTGAGCGAGGGCGGTCCCGGCAAGCACCGCACCCAGCACGGGGTCACGCACCATCACCAGCGCGACGTAGCAGAGGACCAGCGGGCCGTCGAGGAGGGCGGGGACGACGTTCGCGGCGATCATCTCGCGTGCCATCGCTACGCTGTTGATCCGCGTGACCAGGTCCGGGGCGCCACGACGGCGGAAGAACGCGTGGGGCAACGCGAAGAGGTGCCGGACGACGCCCGTCGTCAGCGCCTCATCAGCCCGGGCCCGCAGGCGTGCGAGCAGCAGGGACCGCAGGTACGCGAGCACGAACTGGTTGAGGACGACCAGGACCAGGGCGATCCCGAGGAGGCCGGTCAGGCCGCGGCCACCGGTCGCCAGGACGAGGTCGACAACGAGCTCCGTCGCGAACGGCACGGCGAGGCCGAGCACCTGCAGCAGCATGGACGCCAGGAGCACCTGCACCCACAACCGGCGGTGCGGCACCAGAACGGATCGGAGAAACCGTCCACGCCAGGACGGTTCCCGGGTCTGCGGGGGTGCGAAGGTGGGCCCGGGCCGCATCACCAGCGCGACGCCGGTGAAGCTCCGGTCGAACTCCTCCGGCGTGACCCTCCGCCGTCCCACCGCCGGATCGACGAGCCGGACGCCGCGCGGATCCCACCGCTCCAGCACCACGAAGTGGTTGAAGCGCCAGTGAACGACGACCGGCGACACCGCCGCGACGTCGGCAGGCGCCAGCGACAGACCCCGGGCGACGAGGCCGTACTCCCGTCCAGCCCGGATCAGGGCCAGCGCCGAGGCCCCGTCTCGCGAGTCGCCGACACGGCCCTTCACCTCCCGCAGCGTCACCGGATGACCGGCTGCCCGGAGGATCATTGTCAGACATGCGGCTCCGCAGTCGGCGGCGCTGGTCTGGAGCACCACCGGCACGCGGGCGTGGCGGCGGCCGCCGGTCAGGCCCGCGGTCAGGCCGGTCGCCAGCGCCGTCATGAGCGCGCCGCCGCGAGGGCGAGCGCGGCAACCAGCAGCGCGGCACCCAGCCCGGCGGCCACGATCCACAGCCGGCGGAGCAACGGGCTCGAGACGTCGGCCGGCGTTGCCGCAGCGTCCCGCTCCTGTGCCAGGACCCGCAGCGCCTCCTCACGAAACACGCCAGAACCACTCCACCCGAGCCGCGGCGGCCCGCCGCTCCAGCCAGTCTTCGAACAGGCGCTCCTCGATCAGCCTGCGGGTGTCCCGGTCGAGTTCGGCGGCCTCGCGGCGCAGCACCCGGATCAGCTCGTACCGGTCGCCGGCGCGGAAGGGTCCGAGCGTCGTCCCCGGCGCCGCGTCGAACACCGCGGCCGACTGCTCGCTACCGAGTTCGTCCCGGCGCACCAGCTCGAGGACGCCGGGCAGGCCGACGTCGGCCCCGGCGAGGAAGGCGTCCTCCAGCACGGACTGGACGTCGGCGCCTGCCGAGATGCGGGCGAGCGCCAGTTCCGTGTCGGCAGCGGCGGCGAAGTGGACGCGCCAGATCCGGGCGGCCGCCAGCCCTTCCTGGTTCCGCCGGAAGTAGGCCTCGACCGAGTCGGCAGTCACCCGCGCGCGCAGCCGCGCAACCGCCGCTTCGGCGGCGACCTCCCGCTCGAGTGCGTTGTGCGTGAGCCCGCGCCGCGCCAGCCAGCGCTCGGTCCCGGCCCGGGTGAGCAGGCCACGCGCCCGGCGGAACGCGTCCATCGCGTCCTGGAGCTCGGGACCGGAGAGCCGCATCGGATCGGAGGCGAGCTCGTGCCGGATCAGGCAGCCCCTGACGAGCCGGTCCGCCAGCCGGCCGCCGGATCCCGGGCCCGCCGATCCGAGCTCGAGCTGCGCGACCACGTCGTCGACCTCTGCCGCGACGCCGTCCACACGGAGCACGACCCGGTCGCCGGCCCACTGGCCGCCTCTCAGCGGCCACGGCAGCGCCCGGTCCGGGCAGTACGACAGCGAGACCGTGTCCGGTCCCGGTCCGGTGAGCAGCACGTCGTAGTGGACGCCGCCGTCGTACTCCTCGCGCTGCCAGAGCAGCCGGAGCCGGGTGTCGGGATGGCGCTCGCGCAGTGCCTGGAGACGGCTCGACGCCTCGACCGGCTCGACGGCATCGCGATGGAGCGAGACGAGGTAGTCGAGCGCGTCGTCGAGCGGCGACCGGCCGCCCGCGCTCACGGGCCCACCGCCGGCACCGGCACCTGACCGTGGACGCCGCGTTCGCCGGCCGCCGCCGGGACGCTGGTGCCGGCGAGCAGGAGGTCGCACAGGGACTCGCTGATCGGCAGCCCGGTCAGGTTCTCGAGCCAGCGGAAGTTCCCGTCCGCGTTGACCTCCAGGAAGACGTAGTCACCGTCGGGGGTCAGGACCAGGTCGATCGCTCCGAAGAGGAGCCCCAGCCGGCGGGCCAACCGCACGCATCGAGCCGCCATGCCGTCGGGTAGCCGGTGCGCGCGGTGCGGCACGATGCCCCGCTCGCGCCCCCGCCGCCAGTCGGTCCTGGTGCGCTCCCCGATCTGGGAGTCCAGTTCTGCGGCGAACACCCGGTCCCCGACCACCGTGGCGCGGACCTCGACCGCCTTGGGGACCAGCGGCTGGACGATCACCGGACAGAAGCGGACGCCGCGGGCGTAGCCGAGCGACCGGGCCGGCACCGGCTCGGTGTACCGCGAGAACCCCACGCCGTCGAAACGGAATGCCAGCTGTTCCAGGGGTTTCGTCACGACGTGCCCGCCGTGCCGCGTCCAGAAGTCGAGGAACTCGTCCGGATCGGTGGTGACGAGCGTGGGCGGCACCTCGAAGCCCTCCCGCCCGGCGGCCGCGAGCTGGCTGACCTTGCCCGGCCCGACCGGTCCCAGCGGTGCCGGGGCCGGCACGACCGGGCAGTCGAGACAGGACCACAGGTCGTCCAGGAACGCCGCACACTCCAGCCGTGCGTACTCCCCCGCCGTCGGATTCACGAGTTCCGGGTGAGGCACCGGCAACGAGCGACGCCGCAGCCAGGCGCCCGTCAGCGCCTCCAGGTCGAGCGAATCCCGCCCGGATCGCAGGCGTCGCCGGAGCCGGCCGGAGCTGTCCAGGCCGGCCGTCAGCGCGACCTCGGTAGGGAAGTCCGCGGGATCGACCAGAACCGTCTGGGCGTGCCGCCCCGCCAGCAACCGCGCGACGTGGTCGGCGTGCTCGTCCCCGCGCCCGGCGACGATCAGTACTCTCCGCATGGCCCGATACCCCCGCGTCCTCGCTCCGCTGCCCCGCACCGTCCCGTGGACCGCGACCGGCCGACTCCTGCCGGTCGGCCGCCGTCGCGGCCCACGGGACGAGCTCTCGCCCTCCGAAGACCTGGCTCAGCAGGTCAACCGGTCAGTGACAGCCGCCGCACGATCCGCCCGTCGGTTCGCCCAGCAACAGCGTGTCGTCGACGCCGCCCGTCACCGCCAGCAACTCGCGCTCATCGAGCTCGCGCCCGACGGCCGGAATGTCGCCGATCATGGTCTGCGTGGTGTCTGCCATACGTTTCACCCCCTTCGCACCTGCCCGGTGGGAGCGCGGCTCCCGTTGCCGAGGCGGCCAGTGAGGATCCGCCCGCCCGATCGTCGGGGGCGGGCGCACACATCCCGGCACACACCCGTGGCCCGCAAGATTCCGGGCTCCGCCCTGTCCGGGAACCGGCCCCCAACGACTCTGTCACTATTGACACGATTCGGGCCTGATGGGGGAAACGTGGAGATTCGCATCCTCGGGCCGCTGGAGATCGGCCGGGACGTGCCCGTGGTGCCGAGGCGCCGGCTCGCGCGGCGGCTGCTCGGGACGATGGCGCTGCAGGCCAACACCGCACTGTCGGTGGAGTGGCTGACCGACACCCTCTGGGACGGGAGACCACCGCCCAGCGCGAACTCGAACCTCCGGTCCTACGTGGCGGAGCTGCGGCGACTCCTGGGCCACGGCGGCCCCGAGGGCGTGCGGATCGACTACGAACCGACCGGGTCCTATCGGCTCGTCTTGCGCCCCGCCGCCCTCGACGCCACCCGGTTCGACGAGCTGGTCGCCGCCGGGCGGCGGCACCTCGCCTCGAAGCAGGCCGCGCCCGCGGCCCGGTACTTCCTGGGCGCCCTCGGACTCTGGCGCGGGCCGGTGCTGGACGGGCTGGACCTGCCGGACGCCGTCCGGCCGGAGGTTCTGCGGCTGGAGGACAGGCGCCTGGAGGCGATCGAGGAGTGCGTCCAGGCGAGACTGGGGCTGGGCCACCACGTCGAGCTGTCGGGCGAGCTGCTGGGCCTGGTGATCCAGCATGGCCTCAGGGAGCGGCTCTGGCAGCACCTGATGCTGGCCCTGTACCGCAGCGGCCGGCAAGGCGAGGCACTGGCCACCTACCGGCGCCTGCACGAGCTGCTGGACGACGAGCTGGGTGTCCAGCCTGGCCCCGCGACACGCAAGCTCTTCCACGACATCCTCGCCGCCGACGCCGGCCTCGCCGCGGACACCCTCCCGGACGCGGACGCCGTCCAGGCCGCGGACATCAGGCCGATCACCGAACCCCCGTGCCACGGCGGCGACCCGGGCACGGCGCCGGCGCAGCTGCCCGCCGACGTGTTCGGCTTCGCCGGCCGGAACCGGGACCTCGCCCACCTGGACGCCGTCCTGGCGTCCGCGCCCGCCGCGGCGCCGACCGCGATCGTGATCTCCGCGCTGACCGGGACGGCAGGCGTCGGCAAGACGGCGCTGGCCGTGCACTGGGCACATCGTGTCCGCCACCGGTTTCCGGACGGGCAGCTCTACGTCAACCTCCGCGGCTACGACCCAGGAGGGCAGGTGATGTCCGCGGCCGACGCCGTCCGTGGTTTCCTCGAAGCCCTCGGCGTACCGCCGGGGCGGATCCCGGCGAGCGAGGAGGCCCAGGCCGGGCTGTACCGCAGCCTCCTGGCCGACAAGCGGGTCCTGGTCCTGCTCGACAACGCGCACGACGCCGACCACGTCCGCCCGCTCCTGCCGGGCTCGCCGAGTGCGCTCGCCGTCGTCACCAGCCGCGACCAGCTGTCCGGCCTGGTGGCGACGAACGGCGCCCACCCGCTCGCCCTCGACGTGCTCACCACTGCCGAGGCGCAGGACCTCCTGACTCGCCGTCTCGGTCCCGAGCGCCTCGCAGCCGATCTCCCGGCCGTGCACCAGATCGTCGCCCGATGCGCCGGGCTCCCACTCGCACTGACGATCGTCGCTGCGCGCGCGGCGGCCCAGCCTCGCTTTCCCCTTTCCGCCGTCGCGGCGGAGCTCGCCGGGTCCAGCAACGGCCTGGACGCGCTCGCGGCCGGAGGCGGAGCGGCCGACGTCCGCTCGGTGTTCTCCTGGTCGTACCGCGCGCTGACGCCGCCCGCGGCGCGGGAGTTCCGCCTGCTGGGCCTCCATCCCGGCCCGGACGTCTCCGCGGCCGCGGTCGCGAGCCTGGCCGGCCTGCCGCCGGTGACCGCGCGGAGGCTGCTCACCGAGCTAACCCGCGCCAGCCTGCTGACCGAGCGCGCACCCGGACGGTTCGCGCTGCACGACCTGCTCCGTGCGTACGCCGCGGACCGCGTCGCCGCCGAGGACGCAGACGCCGACGCAGACGACCCGCACGACACTCGCGACGCCGCCATCGCTCGCCTGCTGGACCACTACGTGCACACCGCCCATGCCGCCACGATGACGCTGCACCCGCATCGAGACCGGATCGAGCTGCGGCCGCCCGCACCCGGCACACGACCGGAGAGTCCCGCCGATCACCATGCCGCGCTCGCCTGGTTCGGCTCGGAGCACTCGGCGCTGCTGGCGGTGCTCGGCGCGGCCGCCGAGGGCGGCTTCGATGCCCACGCCGGGAACCTGGCCTGGGCGCTGGCCACCTATCTCGACCGGCAGGGACTGTGGCACGACCTCGCCGCGACGCAGCGCATCGCCGTGCGGAGCGCCCGGCGCCTGCAGGACCCGGTGGTGATGGCGAACGCACACCGCTTCCTCGGCCTGGCGCTGGTGCGGCTCGATGCCCATCGGGAGGCCGACGAGCACCTGCGGCGCGCCGCCGAATTGCTGGCCCGGCTCGGTGACCACGCCGGCCGGGCGAACATCCACATGCACCGGTGCCAGCTGCTCACCCGGCAGCAGCGGCCACGACCGGCGCTGCGCGAAGCCCGGCGCGCCCTGGAGCTGTTCCACGTCGCCGGGCACCGGTACGGGCAGGCCTGCGCGCTGCTCGAGATCGGGGAGCGCCTCGCCCAGATCGGCCACCCCGATGCCGCGATCCGCCACTGCGAGCAGGCCCTGTCGCTGCATCACGAGATCGGCAACCGCTACGGCGAGGCCGACGTCTGGAACAGCCTCGGCGACATCTGGAGCGCCCTGGAATACACCCGGCGCGCCATCGGCTGCTACGACCGGGCCCTGGAGTTGGTCCGTGACCTGGGCTACCACTATCACGAGGCGAGCGTGCTGCGCCGCATCGGCGACGCCCAGCACGCGGCCGGCGAGGCGGATCTCGCCCGGCGCACCTGGCGGCGGGCGCTGGCGATCCTCACGGATCTGGGTCACCCCGACGCGAAGGACGTGCACACCAAGCTGGGAGCCGTGGACCAGGCCACCGGCTCGCAGGCGGCCGTCGTCATGGTGCCTCGTTGCTGACCGCCAGCAGTTCCAGCGCGGTCTGGACGTCGTCGGTCGCACCGGTGATCCGGGCCCGCCCCCCGAGTGCGATCCGGTCGAAGGTGGCGTGCACCGGTAGGTGGTCGATGCGGTCGGTGCCCGCGATCGGTTCCCCTACCCGCCACAGCCACCCGCCGGACGCATAGGTGTCCACCTCGGGTGCGCTCCACGGCAGCCTGGCCTGGATCGAGAGATTGAGCAGTTCCAGGTCGCTGCCGGTGATCACCCGGGACTGGAACGGAACCTCGCCCCCGGCGGCACGGGCACAGACCTCGCTCACCACCAGATCCTCCGGCCTGTCCCCGGTGGACAAGTACTCGACGTGCGCGGTGAACGTCCCGTCCAGCCCCAGGGCCGCGCAGGTCCGAACGGCGAGGTCCGCCAAGAGGGTTTCGGTCGCCGCGTCGGCCCGTGCCGAACCGGACGCGCAGCCCAGGGTGAGGTCGAGCAGAGAGCGGGTGTACCGGCCGGAGAACAGGTGCGTCGCCGTGCGGTCGGCCACCAGGACTTCCGAATGGTACTGCGGGCCGTCGAGCAGCCGTTCGACGAGGCCGTCCTCGAGCGCGAAGAGATCGACGTCGGCGTACTTCTCGATGCGGATACCGCGCAGGTTCGCCTCGGCGGCCGGTTTGACGATCACCGCCTCGTCGTCGGCGAAACCGGTGAAACGGCCGGTCGGTTCGACAGTTCCGCCGGTCACGATCAGCGACTCCGTCACCGGTAGTCCTGCTGCCTCCAGAGTCCGCCGCATGACGCCCTTGTGCCGGTAGTTGTGCCACGAGCGGGGAATCGGTGTCTCCAGGCCGAGCTCGCCGCTGAGTGCGATAGCGGTGTGGAGCAGGTATTCGTCGTTGGTCACGACGGCGGTTGTCGCTGCGGGCAGCAGCGAACGCCATTCGGCAGGGTCGGCGACCCGTTCGTCGCCGACCCCGTCCAGATCCACATCGGTGTCGCGCACCAGGGGCGCCTCACCGGTCCGGAGTATCCGCAAATCGGCGCCGCTGGCCAGCACGGCGGCGGCAAAGCCGGTGAGGCCGACGCTTCCGAGTGACTGTCTCGCCTGGAGCAGAACCACTTCTCCATGCCCAGCGAAAGCCAACATCTACATGCCTCCCGTCTCGAGGTGCTGGCGACCCGCAGTGGCGGTGGCGAAGCCTCGGCCAGGGACCGTCAGTCTCAGCTGCCCGCGGCCTTCGCCTTCACGAGTTCCTCGACCGCCTGTGGGATGGTGGTCTCGAAGTCGATCAGCTTGACCCAGGTGGGTGTGACACGGATGACCACCATCTCGTCGTACAGGCCCTTCACGCCGGCCTCCCATTCGGCGTACTGCTGCTCGGGCATGAACCTGCGTCCGCCCTCCAGGTAGCCCTCGGGGACGCCGTCGACCGTCTCGATCTCGACGGTGCCGCGGATCAGCAGCACCTTCGGCGGGAACGCGTTGGTGTCGATGGTCAGCGCGACCTTCGGCTTGGCGCGCAGGGCGGCGACCTTCGGCGCGTTCGGCGTCGTCGCCATCACTACCTGGTCGCCTTCGGTCCAGAAGCCCATCGGGATGACCCGCGGGTCGCCGTCGAGACCGTCGTAGGCGAGGCGGACCGGGTCAGTGCCGTTGAGCAGCTGCCGGGCGTACGGCTTGGCCAGGATCTCGGCGATCTGCTGCTTCTTCAAAGGTGCTGTTCCTTCCGGTGATGGCTGGTCCCGCTCAGAGGGCGGAGCTAGCCCGACGTTCTCGACATCGACGGAGCGGTACGACGACGTCCGGGCCGCGGATGCAGCAGCCATCGTAGATGTCCTCGTTGCGCCATCTGGCCAATGCTTCCGGGGGCGTGAGCGTGAGGCGAGTGGCACCCGGGATGATCACGTGGAATGCGATGAGGGGCCCGTTCAGCGCACCCGCGGTCGTGCCGGTGAGAGCGCGCTGGGCCTGCTCATCCCGAGTCAGCCACGGGTGACGGGCGCGGCAACGATGGGGCTGTCGACCTGCCGGAGCCGGGAGGAGAACGCCGAAAGCAGGAAGATGGCGAAGATCAACAGGTTGAGGATCCACCGCGGGTCGTCGACATGCAGGGCCGCGGCGAACTGCGCCTTCTCCGCCGCGGTCAACACCGTTGTGGACTGCTCCGCGGCGGCGAAGTCCAGGCGGTCGGGGGCGAACACCAGGTAGGTCCAGATCCGGTGGACGAAGTAGATCGAGGCCGCGGTGACGAAGAGGGTGCGGCGGGCGCCGGGACGCCATCCCAGGATCAGCAGGCCCGGGATGATGACCAGTTCGGTGGGGACGTTCGCCGCGATCGCGATGGGAATGCTGGGCAGGAACATCGTCACCATCGTCTCCCCGGTGATCGAGGAGCTGTCCAGCGCGACCAGACCGTCCTCCGCCCAGGCGCTCAGGACCGGTCTGCGGCTGACCCAGCGCGCGGCGAGCCCGATGAGGACCGCCCATCCGGCCCCGATCAGCAGTGCGATCGGCAGTGGGAGGAACTCGATGAGGGACAGACCTTGCGCCACGAGCGTGAACACCGCGACGAGGGCGAACGGCGCGATCCGATCGATACGCTGCTCCATGACCCGGACGCTAGGAACGACCGCCCGGGTGAGCATCTGCCGAACGGTCTAGACCGGGTCTATCTTCAGCGGTTCAGAGGAACCTCACAGGCTCTCAGTCGAGCAGGCCGGCTTGGCGGGCGTGCGCGACGGCCTGCAGCCGGCTCGCCGCCCCCGAGCTTGCGGAAGATGTGGTTGAGGTGCGCCTTCACCGTCCCGGGCGCGACGAAGGGAACCCTGGCGATCTCCGCGTTCGTGTGGCCGGCCGCCAGGTGGCGCAGAACCTCCAGTTCGCGCGAGGTGAGCGGCTCGGCGGGCTTGCACCGCACCGCGACAGGCGACGGACCCTGGACGGCATCGGGTCCGTCTGCCGGTGCCGCGCCGGTACGGGAGCGCGTCGCAGGGACCCGGCGGACGGCCAGCGCCGCGATCGCCAGCACGAACGCGCCGAACAGCGGGATCACCCACCACTGCCCACTACCGTGTTCCACCATCGCGAACGACAGCCCCACGACGACCATCGCCCAGACGAAACAGCCGACCAGCACGGCGGCGATCACCAGGCGCCCGCGGACGGACGGTGACCGCAAACAGGCTCTAACGCCGATTTCCGCGGGCAGGGTCCTGGCCTGAGTATCGCGTGATCGCGGGGTGGGTTGGGTGTCGTGCGGTGGGTGGATTCGGTTGCCTGATGGGCGATCTCAGTCGAGTGGCGGCTGGGAGCAGAGCGATCTGTCTGGGGGCTTCTCGCTGATTGGTCTCCCGGTATGCGGGTTGCGTGTGTTCCGACGCGGGCGCTGCGTGCTCGCGATGCCGGGCTTGCGGCGTGAACTACATGCTTGTAGTTCAACGGTTCGGTGGCGTGAGGTCATCCGTCGGGAGGGACACACCCGGTGTCGGTCCTGGATCGCGGCATCGAAACACGATTCACTGGAGGCATCGACCAGTCAGCGAATACGTCTCAACCCGCGGGTGCTGCCGTCCAGGCAGCGCGGCCCGGTGGGGAGTACTTCGCGGCCCCGGACGCCGGGCCTCAGCGGCGGTACGAGGCGCTGCGGGCGTACCTGCTGGACGGCCAGCCCGCCGCAGCGGTGGCCGAACGGTTCGGCTACACCACGACCGGGCTGTACTCGGCGGTGCGTGACTTCCGCGCCAATCGTGGCGGTGCCCGGGACTTCTTCCCCCCGGCCCGGCCCGGCCCGAAGCAGGCGCCCGGCAAGGACGCCGCCCGCGCCCGGATCATCGAGCTGCGTGCCGAGGGCCACTCGATCGACGAGATCGCCGCAGCACTGGCCGGTGAGGGCATCGCGTTGAACCGCACCGGGATCAGCGAGGTGATCGCCGAGGCCGGGCTGCCGCGGATCTGGCGCCGCCCGGACGCCGAACGCGGCGGGCCCCGCCGGGAGGACCTGCCCCGGGCCCGCGCCCTGGAACCGGAGGACTACCGCGCCCTGGCCGACCGCCCGACCCGCTTGGCCGGGCTGCTGCTGACCCTGCCGGACCTGCTCGCCCTGGACCTGCCCGCCCTGGTCCGGGCGGCGGGCTACCCCGGCACCCGCGACATCCCCGCAATCAGCTACCTGCTGTCCCTGCTGGCGTTGAAGCTGACCGGCACCCGGCGGGTCTGCCACGTCCACGACGTGGCAGCCGACCCCGCCGCCGCCCTGTTCACCGGCCTGACCGCGCTGCCCAAGACCACCGCGCTGACCAGCTACTCCTACCGCCTCGAGCACGCCAAGCAGGCCGCGTTCCTCACCGCGCTGGACAAGGCCGCCCTCCGCGCTCACCTGACCACCGGGGACGTGGTCAACCTCGACTTCCACGCCGTCATGCACTGGGGCGCCGACCCGGCACTGGAGAAGCACTACGTACCCTCCCGCTCCCAACGCACCCGCAGCGTGCTGACGTTCTTCGCCGAAGACGCGATCAGCCACGCCCTGCTCTACGCCAACGCCGACCTGTCCAAGGCCACCCAAGCCGGGGAAGTGATGGCGTTCGTCGAACACTGGCACGCGGCCACCGGGCACGACCCGGACCTGCTGGTGATGGACTCCAAAGTCACCACCCAGGACCAGCTCGGCGCGCTGACCGAACGCGGGATCGGGTTCATCACCCTGCGCGCCCGCACCCCCAAGCTCACCGCCGCGCTGCACGCGTTGCCCGCCAAGGCCTGGACCTCGATGACCGTGGCCCGCGCCGGCGGCAACACCCGCAAAGTGCGGGTCATCGACGACCCCGCCGTCAACCTGTCCAAGTACCCCGGCACCCTGCGGCAACTCGCGGTCGCCGGACTCGGCCACGACGAGCCCACCCTGCTGATCACCAACCGGGACGCCTTGCCCGCCAAGCAAACCATCGAGACCTACTCCCGGCGGATGAACATCGAACAACGCCTCGCCGAAGCGACCCGCTCCCTCGGCCTGGACGCCCTGGCCGGCGCCGTCCCCCTCAACATCGACCTCGACGTCGTGCTCTCCATACTCGCCCACACCGCCTGCGCCGCCCTCCGCCGCCGCCTACCCGGCTACGCCACCGCCACCCCCGACACCCTGCAACGCCGGTTCCTGACCACCGACGGACACATCCTCACCCGCGGCACCCAAACCATCGTCCGCCTCGACCGGCGCACCTACTCACCCGTCCTACGCCAAGCCGACCTCCCCGAAAAACTCGCCATCCCCTGGCTCAACGGCCACACCCTGCACTACGAGTACGCCTGACACCCCGAAGTTGAGGGCCAATTCGCTGCGTGAAAATCGGCGCTAACGTTCACCGGCTACGCGTCGGCGAACGTTGGCGGTCACCGCACTAGGTCGGCTTGCGGCCCCATGCGGTGATCATCGGTGCGAGCATGAGGTGCAGGTCGCCGCCGGCGAGGTTCGCGAGGTGTGTCCGGATCTCCTCGGGGGTCGCCAGTTCCGCGGCCAGCAGCTCGTCGCGAACATGCTGGATCGTGGCCGCTTCCAGGATGGCGCAGGCGCGCGATGCGATCGGGAAGTAGGCCTCCGCGCTGACGTCCGCCAGGTCCGACTCGCGCAGCAGCCTGGGCAGCGTGCGACCGTACGCGAGGTCTGCACCGCGCCCGGCCAGCAGCGTGCGGATCCGGGTGCGCAGCCGGTTCGCCAGTTCTTCGGCGGGGCCGCGCTCGTCCGGGCAGGCAAGCGGCTGCAGCGAGGGGTCCGCATCCTCGATCACCAGCCATCCGCCAGGCCGGAGCGCATCGATCATGACCCGCAGCGCGGCCGCTCGATCCTTCAGGTGGACCAGCACCAGGCGGGCGTGGACCAGGTCGAACGTCTCCGCCGGCGGGGGGTCGTCTGTCACGTCGTGCCGACGCACTTCAAGTGCACCACCCGCCGCGGGCTCGATCCACGACACGTCGATGTCGGTGGCCAGCACCCGGCCGCCGGCTCCCACCCGCTCTGCCAGGCCGCGCGGTACCGAGACGCCGCCGGCACCGACCTCCCAACACCGCCAGCCTTCGCCAAGCCCCAGGTCGTCGAGGTGGCGGAACGTCCATGGATCGAACAGTTCGGCGAGCGCCGCGAACCTGTCGCCCGCTTCCGGGCGGCGGTTGTCGAGCAGATACCGGTTCATGGCACCAGCAACGTCTTCCGGATTGCGTTGTTCCCCAGGGCTGGTCCAGGAGGGTGACCGGTCGGCGACGGCGACGCGGCCGCTCGTGAGGCTGCGACGGCGCCGCACCGGCAGGGACGGCAGTTGGGCCAGCGTCAGCAAGTCCTCATCCGAGACCACGTGCCAGCCGCCTGGCGTCAGCAACGCGCGCATGGACGCCGGCGTCCAGAACGACCGCCACGGCTCGCCGGACATCGGATGCGGCCGGCGCGCGGCCGTAGCCAGCCCGCGGGCCACCAGGCGGCCGATCCGGGTCACGACCGACCGTGCCTGGTAGTTGACCACGATCCGGCTTCCCGCGGCCGACCGTTCGCTGATCACGCGCACGGTGGCCTCTACCTTCGCCTTGGTCAGGTAGGGCACGACGCCCTCCCGGGGTCACGGACCAGATGGGAAACCTTCCTGGCGGCATCCCATCCGGCGCGCAGATCTCGGCCACGGTGTGACGTTTTGGTGATCATTTGTGAAAAATGATCACCAAAACGTCACACCGTGGCCGATGTCCCTCACCACCGCGCGCCTGCCGGCGGCCACGTCCCATGGATCACTACGTCTTCGACGCTTTCGCCGGCGGTGGCGTTCCCATCTGGTCCGTGCCCCGCCAGAGCCACGTGGTCGGGACCGAGTCCCGGTGGCCGGCCGCCGCCAGCGACGGGCCGAGGCGTCACGCGTGAAGTCGACCGGCACGAAGTGCGGCGCCCCAGCGACCGGTTGCAACGCACCGGCACGCCGGCGCTTGTCCTGCTGCGAGGCGGGTGGTCGACCTCGAACACCTCGGCGGCGGCCAGCTCCGGCATGCGCCACGCACGACCGTCCAGGCCGGCCCCCAGACCAGGACCGCCGTTCGGCTGGCCTGAGGTCCCTGCGTCACGACCCCGGACCCTACCCACGGAGAAACCGTCGTGGGTCAGGCCGGGGCGCCGGCGTCCTGTGCGGAGGCCGCGAACGCCTCGGGACCCTGCTCTGCCGCCGCCGGGTCCATCCACATGACCTGCCAACCGTGGCCGTCGAGGTCGTAGAAGCTGCGCGAGTACATGAAGCCGTAGTCCTCCGCGCCGTCCACCTCGGAGCCACCTGCCGCGAGCGCGGCGGCACTGACCGCATCGACCTCATCGCGCGATGACACGCCGAAGCAGTAGAGCGCCAGCGTGTGCGTGGTGGGATCGGCGATCGGCAGCTTCGCGAACTGCGCGAACTTCTGGCGGCTGAGCAGCATGACGACGGCGTGCTCGCCGACCGGCATGCAGGCGGCTGTCTCGTCGGTCATCCGCGGGTCGTAGCTGAACCCGAGCGCGGCGAAGAATGCCTTGCTGCGCTCGACGTCCGCCACGGGGAGGTTCACGAACAGCATGCGACCGGGGTTGGCGGGAGTGGTCATCGTTGGGTCTCCGTTCGGTGGCTCGACGGCGTACGTCCTGGTAGACCTGCTCAGCCCGTGGAACTCATCGGTGATCCCGGGATCGGTACCGGGCTCGTAGAACGTGATCTACGAGTTGCGCGTGGTGGCGTCGCCGGACGCCTTCGGGTCGCCTCAATCGCGAGTCCATCGAAATTCAATCGACTGCACGCAACCTCGGTGTTCGCATTTCCGAGCCGCGCGGGCGGCGAGCCGACCGGGCCGACTGGGCCGGTGTCTGAGTCCTTGGGGGGACCATGCGTGACCTGCGGGGATTCGTGCGAGCGGGGCGTTCGGCAGTCGGGGTGGGTCTGGTGGCTCGCCCGTCCAGGGTTCGGCGGCGGCGACAGGCCCGCAGCCGCGTGCTGCTGGTCGCCGCGCTGGCGGCCGTGGGCGCCGTCGTGGGTCTCCCGTCGTCCGCGACGGCCGCGCAGGCCGAGGGGAAGCCTCCGGTCGTGGCGGCACCCGCGATCAACCCGGCGGGTGCCAAGAAGGGGCAGGTCGCGGCGCAGGCCGAGGTGGACGGCCGATCCGTCGACCTCGGCCTGCGCCTCGCGCCGTCGGGCCGCTCCCTGACCGTCACCGTGGACCCACTCGTCGCGGTGGGCGGCGCGACGCTCCGGGCACGCCTGCTGGCCGGAGACCGCCGGGCCGGCGACGCCACCGCGCCGGTCTCCGTGGGAGCCCTGCGGCCGGGGGTGAGGGTGACCAAGACCGTGAACCTGCCCGCCCTGGGCGGCGGTGACACCGGGATCCTGGTCACCGCCCGGGCCGGAGGGCACACACTGGGCAGCATGTACCTCGCGGCCCGGGCGCACCGCGGGTCCTTCGTCACCGCGGCGGCGCTGCCGTTGCTCGGCGACGCGCAGCTGCAGGCCGACCGCGACGCCGGCCGGCTCACCGTGGCGGCTCACGGGCTGGCGCGGGCGAAGCTGCACGCCGTCCCGGGCAGCCGCTGGTCGACGTCGACGTCGACGCCGTCACGCGCGGACGACCTGCGAGAGGCAGCCGCGGACACGACGGTCAGCGGCAGGGCGACGTACCGCTACAAGAACGACGCCGTGATGAACGTCCGCGCCGCCATGGTCCAGCTGTACGCGGCCGACAGGCCGACCGTCGTGCTGGCCGCGGGGCGCACCGCCGCCGACGGCAGCTACTCGCTGACGTTCTCCCAGCCCGTGGACGGCGACCACTTCGTTCGGGTCTCGACCCGCAACGACGTAGCCAGCGTCGGCAACTTCGGCCAGTGGTATGAAGTCAATCGTCCGATCCACCTGACGGTCGGCCAGCAGGCGACCGGTGTGGACCTCGAGCCCACCCGTGACTCGATCGAGGGGCGGGCTTTCGCCCTGCTGGACGCGGCCAAGACCGTCGGCGACTACTACAACGCGAAGAAGCCGTCGGACTGGGACGGGCATCTCGACATCCAGTACCCGAGCGGCACCGACCGATCCTTCGCCCAGCGCTTGCCCGACAGGATTTCCATAGGTGGCGGGGACCCGATGTGTCCGGGGGACGGCGGCACCGAGCACCACTGCGAAGAGGACGCCTTCGACTGGGATGTGCTGGCCCACGAGAGCGGTCACCTCGTGGCGTACCACGCCGGAATGGACACGTCACCCGGCGGATACCACACCGCCTCCTGCTGGAATGCCTGGGGCGCGGAGCGATACGGTGACCCGAAGCTGAACCAGGGAGACGCCCGTGCCCTCGCGTGGTCGGAGGGCTGGGCGACCTTCTGGGGCATCGTCGCCCTGCACGAGCAGGGAGTCCCGCCCGGCCTCCTCGACAGCAGCGTAGGGGACACCTGGTACGAGGACCAGCCCGGCCCGCCGTTCAACACCGGCGGGACGATCTCCTACAGCCTGGAGAGCAACACCTGTCGGGACACCGACAGCGACGAGGCGGTCGTCCAGCAAGCGCTCTTCGACCTGTGGGACTCGGACAAGGACGCGGAGTCGGCCCAGTTCTCCTCGACGGACATCTTCAACCGCCTCTGGTCGGCGGGTCCCCTCGACTTCCGCTCCGCCTACGACGCGATCGTCAGGGATCGCCCGATCGAAGAGCGCAACGCCGCGCAGGCGGTGCTCGAGGTACACGGCCTCACGCCGACGAACGTCACCCCGGCCGATGGCGCGCTTCCTGCCGGCTGTGGGCAGGCGGTCTCCTGGGCGCCGGGTGCCGACGGGAGGAAGCCGAACACGAAGGCGAACACGCGGTTCTGGGTCCGGTTCCGCCTTCCCGGGGGCGACGTCCTCACCGAGGCCGAGGCCGGTGGCGCCACCTCGTGGACCGTACCTCCGGACACGTGGCGCCAGGTCCGGCAGCACCCGCGGGTGCTGCTGGAGGTCGGGGCGAGCCCTGACGACGATCTCGAGGACGAGAGCAACCCGCAGCCGTACTACGGCGCACCGAAGACACTCGACCTCTCGACCCGACCCACCCGGTTGATGCCGGTGGGTGACTCGATCAGCCAGGGCCTCGAGGGGGACGTGACCTGGCGCTACCGGCTGCGCGACCACCTGGCCGCCCATTGCGACGTCGACTTCGTCGGGCCGTGGAAGGGCACGACCTACCTCCCGGCGTCACAGCCGCCCGACTTCCCGAAGACCAGCAGCCCCCCGGTCTACGACGGCAGGTACCGGGACAACGTCGAGTTCGACAGCGACCACTACGCCCAATGGGGGCGGCTGATGCGCGAGGCGAAGGTCAGCATCGCCGGCGAGCTGAGCAACCAGGCAGCTCTCGGCACGACACCGGACTACCTTCTGATCGAGCTGGGGTTCAACGACCTCGCGTGGGGTGTTTCCACGCCGCAAGATCTGCTCTCCGATCTCACCCAGCTGGTCTCCAACGCGCGCGCCGTGAACCCGAACCTGAAGTTCCTCGTCGCGAACGTGGTGCAGCGCACGCCCTTGGAAAACTTCCCCAACCTGCACGGGACCATCGACGCGTACAACAACCTGCTGAGCGCGTACATACCGCAGCAGCTCCACAAGGTCACCTCACCGGTCGAGCTGGTCGACATCAGCAGCGACTACCTTCCGGCGGACGACTCCTACGACGGCCTGCACCCCAACGGAATCGGCGAGTACAAGATCGCGCGCGCCTTCGCGAACAGGCTGTCAGGCAGGTTCGGCGTGGGGCTCGCCTACACGGGCCTCGCGCCCTCGGACCCGTTCCTCAACGTCGGCCCGTCGCCCTCCATCACCGCGACGCCGACCGACGCCGGCATCACCGTGGCCTGGGGGCACGTGTTCGGTGCGAGCGGGTACTGGCTGTGGCAGCGCGACGTCACCGCGGGCGAGACCGAGTTCAGCCGGCTGCCGCTGCCGATCCCGGCGGATAGCTGGCGAAACGGCGGCATCCGCGGCCACACCTACGAGTTCAAGGTGCAGACCGGCCGCGGCAATGCGACCAGCGACTTCTCGCCGACGGCAGCCGCGCAGGCCAACCCGAAGACCGCCGATCCGCCGCCCGCCCCGAGCGTCACGGTCACGCCAGGTGACGGTTTCGTCGACCTCGCCTGGGCCCGTCCGACCGGCCCGTTCAGCGACTCGATCACCGGGTACGCGGTGTACGCCGTCGACACCACCGACGGCGCCGACCAGACCCCCATGCTCCTGTCGATGACGACCTCGGCCGAGAACGCGCGGTTCGACGGGCTGACGAACGGCCGCACGTACGGGTTCGGCGTCGCGACGATCAATGCGGCAGGCACCGGTCCCATGACCGGCGCCGCGTCGGCGATCCCCGGCGTCGGACCGCCCGGCGCCACGACGCTCACCTCGGCCGCGCAGGTGGCGGGCGACTGCTGCTCCGCCGACCTCACCTGGACGGCGGCACCCGGGGCATCGGGGTACTGGATCTGGGCCGACGACCTGGCCGACGCCGCCCCCGCGTGGCAGATGGAGTACATGGTCAGCGGTACCAGCATGCGGGTCGGCTACCTGGTGTCGGGCGCCGCGAACTTCGAGTTCTGCATCCAGGCCGGCAACGGGAGCCTGCGTGGGCCGAAGTCCAACTGCATGCGGGTCACCGCGGCGCAGGCCAGTGCCGCGAGGGGGCGGGCGCCGGCGCCGTCGCCGGCCGCCGTCGTCCGGCTCGACGAAGCACAGGTCGTGGACCCGGCGTTCGCCGCCCAGGTCGCGGCGGCACCGCTGGCCGAGTACCTGAGCCGGCACCCCGAGGCAAGCGGGCAACCGGCCCGGGCGACCGAGGCATCGTCGAGCAGGCACGCCAGAAATCAGCGATGACTTCGCGATGAATCGATCCTGCGGCCGGAAGGACCGCCCTCGAGCCGCCGCAGGCGGTCCTCGATGAAGGTGATTGTCTCGGCGTGGCCAATGGTCAGCCCGAACGCCTCTTCGATCAGCAGGAAGCGCGAGACGCTGGACATCAGCATCAGGAGGGTGATGGGCGGGAGCGGGTGGCGCACGAGATGGCCGCCCTGACCTTCAAGGAGTACGGGCTGCAGGACAGCAACACCCTGGAGGCGACGCAGACCATGCTGGAATCCCGCCGCGTGACACGGTTTCCGCTCAACGACCAGGAGATCCTGCTCCGCCACCTGCACAAGACCGCGCAGGACTGGGTGGAGGACTACCAGAAGTCGACTGCCCAGGAGGTGCGCTGATGCTCCCCGAAGCCTTCGCCGACCTCGAACCCTGGGTTGCCGAGTGGTGCCTGCCGACCGAGCCGCAGCGCTACGCCAAGCGTCTGGTCAGTACCATGCCGCAGATGCAGGCCTTCTACGACGCGATCGTCCCCCGCGCCGAGGCGGCCATCGCGTACTGCGACGGGTTCGACCTGGAAGGCCTGCCGGACGACGTCCTGAACCTGATGCACCTCCTGTATTTGATGATCATGGTTTCGTTCCCGGTCGAGGTGTGGCACCAGCCCCGCATCCCGGACTCCGGCTCGTCGAGCCTCGACTGCATTGTGGAGCCCGTTCCTTGAGCAACTCGCACGTCGTCCTCCAGGCCGCGCGCTGGGTCGACGTCGAGCAGGGGGTCGTGCGCACCCCCGCCACCGTCGTCGTGGAGGGCGAGACGATCACTGCGGTCGACCCGCCGGTCCTGCCTGGCGGTGCCGAGATCGTCGACCTGGGCGACACGACGCTGCTGCCCGGGCTGATGGACATGGAGATCAACCTGCTCATCGGCGGTCCGGAGACGCCGACCGGGCTGCCGCTGCCGATGCACGGCGTGACCGACGACCCGGTGTACCGGACGCTGCGGGGCACGCTGAATGCGAAGGTGACGCTGGAGGCCGGATTCACCACCGTCCGGAACCTCGGGCTGATGGTGAAGACGGGCGGCTACCTGCTCGACGTCGACCTCGGCCGCGCGATCGACAACGGCTGGTTGCCCGGGCCGCGCATCGTGCCGGCCGGGCACGCCATCACCCCGACCGGCGGGCACCTCGACCCGACCATGTTCCAGCGACTTGCCCCGCACATCATGCCGCTGAGCACGCCAGAAGGCATCGCGGACGGCGTCCCGGCGGTGCGCGAGGCGGTGCGGCACCAGATCAAGTACGGCGCGGGCGTCATCAAGATCTCGGCGTCCGGCGGCGTCATGTCCCATGGCACCGCGGTCGGCGCGCAGCAGTACTCCGACGAGGAACTCGCCGCGATCGTCGACGAGGCACACCGCGCCGGGCTGCGGGTCGCCGCGCACGCGCACGGCGACGCCGGCATCCGCGCCTGCATCCTCGCCGGAGTCGACTGCATCGAGCACGGGTCGCTCGCCAGCGACGAGACGATCGGGCTGATGGTCGAACGCGGCACCTTCCTGGTCCCCACCAGCTACCTCTCGGAGGGGCTCGACGTCTCGAAAGCACCACCGGCGCTCCAGAGGAAGGCCGCCGAGACGTTCCCGGTCGCGCGGGCGACGCTGCGCAAGTGCATCGAGGCGGGCGTGCGGATCGCCTGCGGCACCGACGCTCCCGCCGTCCCGCACGGCCAGAACGCCAGAGAGCTCTGGGCCCTGGTCGACCGCGGCATGACGCCGATGCAGGCCATCGTGGCGGCCACCGTCACCAGTGCCGAGCTGATCGACGTCCACGACCGCGGCCGCCTGGCGCCCGGCCTGCTGGCCGACGTCATCGCCTGCCCCGGCGACCCGACAACCGACATCACCGCGCTGCAGAGCGTGTGCTTCGTGATGAAGGGCGGCATCGTCCACAAGAACGTCCCCGAGAAGGAGAGCTGACATGGCACGCGGAGTGCTCATCGTGGAGGCGTACCCCGCCTCGCCGGAGCAGGCACCGGACTTCCACGCCTGGTACGAGAACACCCACATGAGGGAGATGGCGGCGATCGACGGCGTCCTCTCCGCAGAGCGGTACGCCCCCCTGACCGGCGACGGCCCGTTCGTCGCGGTCTACCAGCTGGAGGGCGATGACCTCGACACGCTCGTGGGCCGGCTCAAGTCGGTGACCCGGTCGGGCGAGATGTCGCCGCCGGTGGGCCTCCGGCTGGACCCGCCGCCCACCGTCCGGTACCTGCGCCTCGTCGCCGAGGCGCCGTGACCCCGACCTCGGCCACCGTGGCGGAGCACCCCGGCCTGTTCATCGGTGGAGACTGGGTCCGGCCGGCCACCAGCCATCTGATCGAGGTGGTGTCCCCGCATACCGAACGGGTGATCGGCCGGGTCGCATCCCCCGGTCCGGAGGACGTCGACCGGGCGGTGGACGCCGCCCGCGAGGCCTTCGACCACGGGCCCTGGCCGACCACCGACCCGGCCGACCGGGTGCGGCAGATCCGGAAGCTGGCCGACCTCTACGATGCCCGCCGGGAGGAGATCGCCCAGCTCGTGAGCGCCGAGATGGGTTCGCCCATCACGTTCTCGCGCTCGGCGCAGGCGAACCTGCCCGGCGTGATGATGCGTTCCATGGCGGAGATCGGGGCCGCCTACCCGTGGGAGGAGACCCGGCCCGGGTTCTTCGGGGCGGACATCCGCGTCCGGCGATCGCCGGTCGGGGTGGTAGCCGCGATCATCCCCTGGAACATGCCGATCTTCATGACCGTCGCCAAGCTCGTGCCGGCGCTGCTGGCGGGCTGCAGCGTCGTCCTCAAGCCCTCGCCCGAGACCGCGCTCGACGCCTGCCTCTTCGCCGAACTGGTCGAGCAGGCCGGGTTCCCGCCCGGAGTCGTCAGCATCCTGCCCGGCGAGCGCATGGTCGGCCGGTACCTGGTCGCGCACGCCGGCGTCGACAAGGTCTCGTTCACCGGTTCCACCGCGGTCGGCCGGAAGGTCGCCGCTGCCTGCGCGAACCGCCTCGCCCGCGTCAGCCTGGAGCTGGGCGGAAAGTCGGCCGCGGTGGTGCTGGACGACGCCGACCCGGCTGCGGTCGCCACCGGTATCCGCGTCGCCGGCCTGATGAACGGCGGCCAGGCCTGCGTGGCCCAGACCCGGGTGCTGCTCCCTCGCAACCGGTACGCGGAGTTCGCGGACGCCGTCACCGCCATGGTCGACGGCCTCCGCGTCGGTAACCCGTCCGCGCCGGAAACCCAGGTCGGCCCGGTGGTGACGCAGCGACAGCGCGACCGGATCCGCGACTACATCGGATCCGGCGTCGGCGAAGGTGCCCGCCTGTTGGTCGGCGGCACCGAGCCGCCGCTCCCGCGTGGCTGGTACGTGCAGCCCACCGTCTTCGGCGACGTCGACAACCAGATGACCATAGCCCGCGAGGAGATCTTCGGCCCCGTCCTCAGCCTGATTCCCTACGAGGACGAGGCGGATGCCGTCCGAATTTCGAACGACACGCAGTACGGCCTTTCCGGCTCGGTCTGGACGCCGGATGTGGAGCGCGGCCTCGCTATCGCGGGACGTGTCCGCAGCGGGACCTTCGGCGTCAACGCGGCCTACAGCATGGACCCGGCAGCGCCCTTCGGCGGCGTCAAGGCCAGCGGCTACGGCCGCGAGTTCGGCCGCGAAGGAATCGACTCGTACGTCGACACCAAATCGATCTCGGTCGTCGCGCCCTGACCCGGGCGACCATCCCGCAATGGTGCTCAGCGCCGCCCGGGACGGCTCGCACACCGTGCCCAACCCAACCCCTCCGCACGCGTCAAAGGATCTTCAACGCAGAGCACTAGATGGCCCCGGGTCAGGTGAACGGGCCCAAACCCAGGGTTTGCCCGCTATCGCGAGTCCGGTCCGGAACGTCATTGACGCTTGGCGACGATGGCGGCGTGGGGGCGCCGGCCGGGGTCGGTCCGCGTGTGTGTCTCGAGCACCTCGAACCCGGCTGCGGTCAGTTCCTGCCGCATGGCGTCGACCGGCCAATGGTAGGCCGTCACGATGGCGTGGTCGAACGGTGCGAGGGCCTCGCCGTTGAAGAAGCCGATGAGCAACGAGCCCCCTGTGCCAATGCAGCGGGCGAACTCAGCGAGGTGTGCGGGGACGTCGTCCGGTGCGGTGTGGATGATCGAGTACCACGATAGGAGCGCGGACAGCGCGCCGTCCTGGAAGGGCAGACCGTCCAGGGCCCCGATCCGGAAAGGGACCTCGGGGAACCGTTGCTTCGCGCTGGCGATGAACTCCGGCACCAGGTCCACGCCTTCGACGGCGATGTCACGTGCATGCAAGAAGGCCGTCCAGTGGCCAGGTCCGCATCCCGCGTCGACGACCGGACCGGTGATGTCGCGCGACCACGATGCGATGAGGTCCCGGTCCTCAGGGGGCATCTCGGCGACCGATCCCAGCAGGGCGACGTACTCATCGGCTCGTGCGGAATACGCCCACCGCATGTGATCAATGGACACGCCGTCTCACTGTAGGGGGGCGGCTGGCGGGGTAGCTCGACCAGGGGCCCGCGGAGTGGGGGCGTGATCTTCGGTGGTCGCTGCGGCTCTCCGCGAAGGGTGTGCTCGCCGGCCGTTCGTGCCGCGGTGCGTTGGGCTGACAGGGCCGTCGACTCGGCCTGGTGGGAGGACCGGCCTGTGCGGTACTGGCCGTGAGGACCGAGCACTCTAGAGCAACAACTGAGCTACGCGGCCAACGGGGAGACGGTGAACGTCGACGACGAGGCCGAGATGGGGACCGAGGTGAGGAGCGCGGCGCGACGCTCGGGCGGGGCTCGCTAAGGAGACCGCTTCCGCACCAACGTTCGGTGAATCGGCTGTACAACCTGGCCAGCGTGTCAGGCCGGACCAGTTCCACCCTTGATCAGAAAATCCCGATCGCACTCTTTGCCAGGGCTTGTGTGTGTAGCTGGTCGAGAACGGTGAGGCGGTCGTTGTCGAGGATGTTTCGTGTGGTGATGCGGTTGGGGTAGCAGCGCATGAACATGTTGGTGAAGTGTGTCCCGTAGTGGATGTAGTCCTTGTCGACGCTGTCGAGCGGGTGGATGCAGGCGTCGAAGTTGGGTTCGTGGAAGTAGGCGATCGCGAAACGTTCACGATCGGCGAGCCTGACCTTGTGCGGCGTGGAGAGCAGAGTGCCCCCGGTCAGGAACTGGAGGATGTCGCCAGGAAAGACCGTCAGCACGCTCGGCACCGGCCGTACGTAGGTCCATGGCTCCTCGTCCTCGAACATGCCGGCGGAGCTCTCGTGATCCAGCCAGTTGCGCGGGCGGTCCTCGCCCTCGACCGGCGGGCGTATGTACAGGCCGCCCACATCGTCTTGAGCGGCGATCACCAGGAGCCCGTAGTCGGTGTGCGCCCCGATGCCGCGGGCGGTCGTCGCGGACCGCGCGGGGAAGCGCAGCACGCGCATGTGGTGCCATCCGTCCCGGGTCAGACTGGTGAACGCGTCCAGACGCGCGAGACCGAGGCCGAGCGCTGCGAGTTCGAGAAGCGTCTCGCCGATCTCACCGAGACGGGCCATGAAGGTGTCAATGGCGCGCCGGTACTCCTGGTCGGGCCACGGCGATGGGCCGTGGCACGGCCAGCCACCTTGCACGCGTGGGTCGTGTCCGGGAACGTCCTGGCACACGGTGAAGATCTCCGATTGGTCGCTCTTGCCCGCGGTCACCTCTTCGCCGGAGGCGACATACCCGCCGTAGGTCAGATCGCTGACGAGCGAGGTCTTGTAGTCCGCGGGCATCGCGAAGAAGCGCCTGCTGGCCGCGTAGGCATTCTCGATGACGTTGTCCTGAACAGGATCAGTGGCGACCTGGACGATCCCGTCGACCTGCCATGCCCGAATCAGTTCCCGTCCCAAGGACACGTCGCCATCGGACTGGGCGACGCGCTGCGGCAGCCGGAAGGTGCGAAGCTCGGCCATCTTGTCTCCTTGGACTTGTCGAGGGTCCGATTGAGGCAGAAGAAGGAGCGCCTTTCCAGTGCAACAGCGTACGGGATTGGCCCTGCCGCCGCCCCGTCGAATGCACCGATCGGCGACAGTGCGCGGGTCTACTGCTCCCGACATCGACCGGGGCCGACCGCCTGGACGCCGCGATCGCGCACCTGACCCGCACGATCGAGACGGACAACCGGCTGATCCGCGCGGCCAGGCAGAAGAACCCGGAGGTCACCGTCGGGATGCACCTCTGCCGTAGGAACATGCGCAGCGCATGGTGCGATCAGCCCACAGTGCGGCTTCGCCTCCCTCGAGAGTGGCAATGTGCTGAGCATCGACGACCAGCGCCGCAAGCTCGAACTGGTCGTGGGCACCGCACACGCCGTCTGGGGCTGACCCCGAGAACTGGGAGCGATCGTCATGACCGAGCAAGGCATGCAGCACGTGGACGCGCTGGCGCGCCTCGACGTCTTCGTCGGCGAATGGATCGTGGAGGTTCGCTTTCCGGACGGGCACCCGGCATCGGCCGGCTCCGCCGGGGACGGCCCAACGGCGCGCAGCCGGTTCGAATGGACCCTCGACGAGCGGTTTCTCCTGCAGCGCACCGAGGTCCCGATACCCGAAGCACCCGACAGCCTGACGATTGTCGGTGTCGACCCCGGGACGGGCGCGTACACGCAGCACTACTACGACGCGCGCGGGGTGGTGCGCCTGTATGCGATGACCTTCGACAACGGAGTGTGGACGCTCACGCGCGAGTCGCCCGACTTCACACCACTGAATTTCCGGCAGCGGTTCATCGGCACCTTCAGCGAGGACGGCGACACCATCACCGGCGCCTGGGAGATGGGCCGGGACGATGCAGGCTGGGAGCACGACTTCGCCATGATCTACCGGAGACTCGGCTGACACCGGGTCAGGCCGCTGCCCGCAGCGATCGGCGACCGCCGCGATCGGCGCCTTCGGGCCGTCGGGTCAGCCGCCCGCCGCGCCGAATGACGCGCGCTGGTCAGCGGCGCCGGCCGCGCGCACCCCCACGCCGGGAACCGCCGCCGCGC
>NZ_CDWTMG010000011.1:0-48393 GCF_977945845.1 Frankia sp. CcMO1 | reverse complement strand
CCCCGGTTAACTTCGAAGACCCTCGAACGCCGCGTCGAACTCCTCCTCGGCGATCAGGAACGCATAGGAGTCGAAATGAAATAACTTGCGCGTTTCGAACCCTCCACAGGCCTGTGACCTGCGATGATGCTCTCGATCACGTATTTGTTACTTCATTACGTCCCCATAGTGCTGCGCAGTGATCGACTCAACCGGTGCGGTGGCGAAGTCCAAGGTGACACCGTTTGCGGTGACGACCGGGATGAACGGTCCCCGCGCGGCGCCGACCTTGAGACCGAGGATATCCGCTAGAAACTCGGCCGATTCCCGGTTGTTCCGGGCATGCACAATAGTATGATTCAGCTCGACTGGCATATGGACCTTCTCCGTAAGTCGCTTTGTCGGCACTTCCAGGGCCCGTGGTCCTCGGTGGAGATACCGGGAATGCTCGGATTCGGAATGTCGTAGTCCGCGAAGACGGCGGGGAGCCGGCCCCACCACCTGATTATCCCACCCGGTCCTCGCCGTCTACCCGGTCCTCGTGCTGCCGGCGGTGCTCGTGGGATGGGTGCTCGTGGGATGGGTCATGCTCGTCCGGATCAAGCACCCGTCCTCGGACGAGGGAGTCGACGTGCAGCGTCACCGCGTCCCGGGTGACGTCGAGCGGAGCGACGACGAACCGACCGATTGGCAGGTAGGCGCCGTCGGGCCGGGAGTCCCAGCTGTGCAGCCCCACCCACCAGCGGTCCCGCGCGTCGGTGAAGGCATGGGCCCCGCTCGGTCCGAAGCCGACCTTTCCCCCGGTCAGCATCGGTTCGTCCGCCGGCCGGCAGGGCCCGAGCGGCCCCTTGCACGACGCGGTCGCCACCACCTGCCGTCCACCGAGCGGCGACGCGGCCGAATAGAGCAGATGGTGACGCCCGCGGGTTGAGATCATCGATGGTGCCGAGATCCGCCCCTGCTGCCAGGACAGGCTCGGGCGGAGCATGACGGCGGGTTCGCTGGCGAGCACGAGTCCGTCGGGTCGCAGCCGCTGCGCCCACAGCGTGGGCGGCGCGCCGTGGTTCCGGTCCGAGCCGCCGCCCGCCCCGGGGCTTGCCCAGGCCAGGTAAGCGCGTCCGGCTTCGTCGACGAAGGGGCTCGGATCCGAACTGCCGCCGTCCGCGGTCTGGCAGATGAAGGGCGCGAGAGAGGTGTCGACGAACGGACCGTCGGCGGAGTCGGCGGTCGCCGCGGAGATACAGCGGACGTCGAGGCCACGCACGGCCGTCGCGTAGTACATGACGAACCCATGGCCGAAGGCGCCGACGGCCGCCGGGCCGAGGCCGCCCGTGGGGTCGGCCCAGGGCGGCAGGGTGTGCAGCGCGGCCGGCTCGATCGTCCAGCTCCGGCGGTCCCGGCTGGAGAGCACGTCGACGGTGCCGGGGGAGTCCGGGTCCACGCCGAAGGCATAGGTCGTCCGGTTGTGGGTGATCAGGGACGGGGTCGAGAACTCGATCCCGGGGACGAGGACGGCCCGGGAACCCGGGCCCGGACCGGACCTGGCAAGGTACAACCCGCCTAGGACGATGATGATGACGACCACCGCGGGCTGGCGCCGAGTGAAGTCGATCAGACCCTGAGTGAGCCCGGCGCCCCGCTCTCCGGCCATCCCGCCACCATCCTCAGCGTAAGTATCTGAGTGAGCATCTAATGGCGGAGTGTATTCACGATCAGCTCGACTTCACCGGACGCGGGTCGGTGCCGGCTCGGTCGGTGCCGGTTCCACCTGGGCCGGCTCGGCGGACAGCTTGTGCAGCAGGGTGGCACTACGGGCGTTCACCCCGACCAGGCTCACCTGCGTGCCGCGTTCGCGGTACTTCGCGCACACGTCGTCGAGGGTGGTGACCGCCGCCGAGTCGAGAAGGTGGGCTTCCGAGAGGTCGATGACCACCCGTCCGGGATCGCGCGCGTAGTCGAAGGCGTTCACCAGATCACTGGTCGAGGCGAAGAACAGCGTGCCCTGGACGGAGTAGATCCTCTCCCGGCCCTCCGGGTCGAGCACGCTGGTCACCAGCGCCAGATTCGCGGCCCGGCGGGTGAACAGCAGCGCGGCCAGCACGACGCCCACCCCAACGCCGTAGGCGAGGTTGTGGGTGGGCACCACGACGGCGACGGTCGCCACCATGACCGCGGTCTCGCTGCGGGGCATCCGGCGCAGCGTCGAGGGCTGGATGCTGCGCCACTCGAAGGTCATGACCGACATCATGATCATCACCGCGACCAGCGCCGACATCGGGATGACCCGCACGAGGTCGCGCAGCGGGACGACCAGCATGAGCAGGAAGCCGCCGGCGGCGAAGGTCGACAGCCGGCCCCGCCCGCCCGAGCTGACGTTCACCATCGTCTGGCCGATCATGGCGCAGCCGCCCATCCCGCCGAAGAAGCCGTTGACGATGTTGGCGATCCCCAGGCCCCGGGATTCGCGGTTCGGGTCATGCGTGGTGTCGGTCAACCGATCCACGATCTGCGCGGTCAGCAGCGTCTCCACCAGGCCGACGGCGGTAAGCGCCACCGCGTACGGGGCGATGATCCGCAGTGTCTCCCAGGTCAGCGGCACGTCGGGCACGCCGGGGACGGGCAGTGAGCTCGGCAGCCGGCCCTCGTCGCCGACGGTGGGGACGGAGATGTCGAAACCGGCGGTGACGAGGGTGAGGACCGCCACCGCCACGAGCGGCGGCGGGACCGCTCTGGTCAGGCGGGGGACGGCCAGCAGGATGGCGAGGCCCGCGGCGACGAGGGCGTAGACCTGCCACGACTTGCCGATCACGTGCGGTATCTGCGCGGTGAAGATGAGGATGGCCAGCGCGTTGACGAAGCCGATCATCGCGGCCCGCGGGACGAACCGCATCAGCCGTGCCACCCCGAGCCGGCCGAGCACGAACATCAGCAGGCCCACCCCGATGGTCGTCGCCAGCAGGTAGTTCAGGCCGTGGTCGCGGACCAGGGGGGCGGCGACGAGGGCCATGGAGCCTGCCGCCGCCGAGATCATCGCCGGGCGCCCGCCGGTGAACGCGATGACCACCGAGATGGTGAACGACGCGAACAGACCGACCTTCGGATCGACCCCCGCCACCACGGAGAAGGAGATCGTCTCCGGGATCAGCGCGAGCGAGGTCACCAGGCCGGCGAGCAGTTCCACCCGGACGTAACGAATCCCCGGCCAGTGGCCGGTGAGGCGGCGGGAGTACCAGGGGCCGCCGGGGGCCGTCCGGCGAACGAAGCCCCCGGCGTCGGCGGCCTCTCGGGCGGTTGCACCAGGCATGGCGGCGGCCTCCCCTGCCCTGCGACGAGGGGGCTACCTTCCCCGAGTCCGGTTAGTCCCACTTGACTATACAAAGGCGGTTTCGTCGTGACAGCGGGTGGGTTCGCCGGTCAGGCCCGAGGCGCGCCGAGGCGTACCAGATCGCGCTGCATCTGGTCGATCTCCATCGACTGGGCGAGCACCATCGCCCTGGCCATCGCCCGTACCCGGTCCTCACCGGCGTGCATCGCCGCGTACTGGGCGATGGCCAGCCCCCCACGATGGTGGCGCACCATCAGGGTGAGGAAGAGGACGTCGAGGTCATGGCCCCGGATCGAGGCCAGCCGTTGCAGCTCGGCGGGGGTCGCCATGCCCGGCATGCGCGCGGTGTCCCGCGGGTCGCTGGACGCGTCCTCCGCCGCATCCTCGGCCAGGCCCGGCATGGTCATGCCGGGCCTGGCGGCGCCGTGACCGTCATGACCATCCTGCCCGCCCGAGGCCCCGTTGACGGTGCGGGAGTCCCGCATCCACCGCATCGGTATCCCGGAGGTGGACTGGGGCCGTCCCCATCCGGACAGCCACGAGGACATGATGCCGATCTCGCGTTGCTGGGTCAGCGCGATGTCCTGGGCCACGCTGCGGGTGTCCTGGTCACCGCCGTGACTGAACTCGATCATGGCCATCTGCACCGCCTGGGCGTGATGCTCGGACATGTCCCGGGCGAAGCCGACGTCGACCGACCCCTCAGCCGGTGGCCGGCTGGCGAGGTTGCCCAGCGCCGCGCCGGCCGCCAGCAGGCCGGCTACCACGGCGAGCATCACCGGCGCCCACCACAGCCGGCTTCGGGCCCAGCGGCGTCGCGGCCGCGCGTCACTCCCGCGCGCCGCATCGCCGTCGCTGGCCGGCGGGTCGTCGCCGGCTGGCCGGTCGTCGTTCGCCGTCGTCATGATCACCTCGGTTGGGCGGGTGAGTTGCCCGGGCAGGTGGTCAAACGTGCAGGTGGGAGTTGAAGACGAACGTCCGCTTGCCCACCTGGACGCGGGTGCCGGGGATCAGGGGAGCCGGCTGGTGCGGGCTCAGCGGCGTCCACACGGTCGCCTCCGGCGGGGCGATGTAAGTGCCGTTCGCCGAACCCTGATCGGTGATGACCGCGTCCCAGCCGTTGAGGGTGATGATGGCGTGTACCCGGGAGACCGCGCTCTCGCCGTCCTCGACCGGCAGCGCCCGTGCCTTCCCGGCCCGGACCGCATCGTCGCGGTCCGGCTGGCGGCCGATCACCAGGTCCATGTCGACGTTCATGGTCTGGCCGTCGTCGAAGACGAGGACGCCGACGGGCGGCCGGGGGCCCCAGACCGTGCGGGTGTTCTGCTGGGCGAGCGACAGGCCGCACTCGGAGCAGTACGGCGCCTGCGGGTGGTTGAAGTGGCCGTTGGCGCACAGCACGCCCTCGACCTGAGGCTCGCCGCTGCTCGGCAGCATCGTCGGTGCCTCGTCGTCCTCGATGAGGTCGGAGATGGTGAAGCTCTGGCCCGGGAGCTGGGTCAGGGCGTCGTGCTCGTCGTCGGTGAGGTCGTCGCCCAGATCGTCGGAGAGGCCCTCGCGGTGGCCGACGGGCCCGGCGTGGCCGGCGTGGCCGTGCCTGCCACCCAGATCGCTCCCGGCACGCGGGATCGAGTCACGCTGGGCCAGCTCGGTGGGCGGATCCTCGTCGAGCTCGTCAAGGTCGGCCGCCTGCGTCGGTTCGGCGGCGGCGCGGCGCCGGTGGGCCTCCTCCTCCTTGCTGCGCAGGGGGGCGAGCGCCGGCGGGGTGGTCGACATCGGATCGGGGGCGCGAGTTCCCGGCGTGGGGATGGGCGCGGCGCCGGTCATCGGCTCCCGGACCGGATCGAACCCGACAAGCAGCTGCTCGGCGGAGGCCTTCGGCGCGGGCAGCGACGGCGTGTCGCTGAGCAGCAGACTCACCCCGATCCCGGGCACGGCCCCGATGCGCAGGTCGAGCGGGAAACCGAGATCGCCGAGCCCGCCGGGGAAACCCGTCGGCCCGACCATGCCGGTGGGGCCGACGTCGATCCGGCTGATCTCGGTGGGCAGCAGCCGGTCGACCCACGTGGCCGAGTCGACGCCGGAGAGCGTCACCCCGGAGCTGCCCGTCGCGACGACGTCCATCGCCCCGTGGACCAGCGCGGCGACCCGGTCATTGACCGTGGTCAGCAGGCTGAAGTCGGGCACCCGATCCGGATCGGCGTCGGCCAGCAGCCCTGCGACCCGGCGCACCAGCCGGCGACCCATGGTCGACGCGGTGGCGCCCACCTCGGCGGCGACCTCGGCGCACAGCGCCAGCAGCCTGGTGGTCGTCTCGGCCGTCTCCGACCGGCCGGCACGGGCGACGATGAGTGCGCCGGGCAGCCGGACGACCACTCCCGCCCGATCTCCGCGCCCGGATTCCACGACCACCCGGAAACGGTCCAGTCCCGCCATGACCTCGCCCCTCGTATCCCGCACCTCGAAGGATCCCGACCTTGAAGGATCCCGCACTCCGAACATCGGTGCCGATCTTCAGGCTATCGGCTCCGGTGCGTATCCTCGCCGCCTATCCTGCCGTGCCGCGCCGGCACCGGAAACCGCCCGTCACCGCACACCCGTGGTCACCGCACACCCGTCCTCGGGTCGGTCACCCCAGCGCGCGGTCGAGATGGATCGCGGCACTGATCAGGGCGAGGTGGGTGAACGCCTGCGGGAAGTTGCCGAGCGCCTCCCCGGAGGAACCGATCTCCTCGGCGTAGAGCCCCACGTGGTTGGCGTAGGTGAGCATCTTCTCGAAGACCATCCGGGCCTCGGCGACCCGACCGGCCCGGGTCAGTGCCTCCACGTACCAGAACGAGCACAGGTTGAAGGTGCCCTCGTCACCCGTGAGGCCGTCGCTGCCGTCCGCGGCGTACCGGCGCACCAGACTGTCGCTGACCAGGTCCCCGCTGAACCGTTCCAGGGTCGACAGGAACCGGGGGTCGGTGGGGCCGGAGAACTTCACCAGCGGCATGCACAGCAGGGATGCGTCCATCCGTGGTGAGCCGGGGAACTCCATGTAGGCGCCGCGGGTGGGGTTCCACGCCTCGTTCTGGACGAACCGGTAGGCCTGCCCGGCGTAGTCCTTCCATTCGTTCGTCGGCCCGGGCAGGCCACGCTGGCGCGAGATCCGGCAGGCCCGTTCGAAGGCGACCCAGGTCATCACGGCTGAGTAGGTGAAGCGATGGCGCCCACCCTGGGTCTCCCAGATGCCCTCGTCCGGTTCGTCCCAGTGCTTGGCCAGCCAGTCGAGCTGGCGGCCCAGCGCCTCCCAGAGCTGGAAGGAGATCGGGACCTGCTTGTTGTACAGGTACACCGAGTCCATCAGCTCGCCGTAGATGTCGAGCTGGAGCTGTGTGGCGGCGGCGTTGCCGACGCGCACCGGCTTCGAGCCGCGATAGCCGGACAGCTGGTCGAGGACCAGCTCGTCCAGGTCGGCGTTGCCGTCCACGCTGTAGAGCACGTAGAGCCCGGAGTCCTTGGGTGCCTCGTGACATCGCTGTTCGAGCCAGTCCATGAACGCCGCGGTCTCGTCGGTGAAGCCGAGCGCCATCAGCGCGTACACCGTGAAGGCCGCGTCGCGGATCCAGGTGTAGCGGTAGTCCCAGTTGCGCACGCCGCCGAGCTCCTCGGGTAGCGAGGTGGTCGGCGCGGCCACCAGCGCCCCGGTGGGCCGGTAGACGAGCAGTTTGAGGACGAGAGCGCTGCGTAGCACCATCTCCCGCCACCGGCCGTGATAGCGCCCGCGCCGGATCCAGGCCTGCCAGTAGTTCAGCGTCCGGGTGAACAACGTCTCCGCCTCACCGATGATCAATGGGCGGATGGTCGAGTTCCACTCGAGCACGATGTCGGCACACTCGCCCATCGCCAGCTCGAACTCGGCGACCACGGCCGTGGCCTCGACGCGCAGCGGCAGGGCCGTGCGCAGCACAAGGGTGCCGGCGGTCGACTCGAACACCGCGCCCGAACCGGGTACCAGGGTGACGGTGTGCGGGGCTCGGCCGTAGTCGAACCGGGGGTCGCAGCGCAGCCGGAACGTGGCGGTTCCACGCACCGCTCGCGCCTGGCGGACCACGACGTGCGGCGTCTCGGTGACGTCGCTGTCCACCGGGACCATGAAATCGATGACCTCACCGACCGCGCGGGGGGCGAGGAAACGGGTCATCAGGATGTTCGAGTCGGGTAGGTAGAGCTGCCTGGCCCGGGAGTCCGGACAGTGGATGCGGAACGATCCGCCACGGTCGGCGTCCAGCAGACTCGCGAAAACCGACGGCGCGTCGAAGCGCTGCGGGCAGTACCAGTCGATCGTGCCGTCCGTGGCGACCAGGGCCACGGTACGCAGGTCGCCGATGACCGCGTGCTCTTCGATGGGCGGATAGTCGGTGTCGGGCATTCGTGGGCTCCGCGAAACGTGACCGGCCGAGGTCGGCCGTGGGGGTTGCGGGACAGGGGGGAGGATGGACCACGTTGTCGCGGCCCGCCGGGAGCCGCCCGCGTCCTCCGACCGCCGCCGGTCGCCACGCGATTCGGTGGCAACCAGGCGAAGGTAACCCGTTGCGGAGCCCACGGGACCATGACCGGGCGTAAGCCACAGTGGCCGCGGGGAGCCGGTGAACGTGCGATGCCGGCGGTGGTTCGTGGCCACATCGGTGGCTACCAGGATCGTTGGGACCGGTTCACCGGTGGGGAACGGTAGTTTCCGGCGCGGGTGTGCGGGTGTTGCCGGATGCGCCCTGGTGGGGTCTCGGCGCTCGGGCCCCCACGGCGGCCACCTACGATCACGCTATGGCCGCCCACCCATCGATCGCCGAGGACGGTCGTGCCACGTTGGTGATGTTCGCCCGGGGTGACCGGGTCTTCCCCGTCGACGACCTCGGTGGCGGGGTCTGGTCGCGGCGCGGCACGGTACTCGCCGTCCACCCGGCCGGCCGTCGCGAACCGGCCGGGAACGCTGACCCCGTGCGGGTCGAGTCGGCCCGCGGTGTGACCCCCATCACGGCCCGAGCGACCGTGCTGTGGGACGACGGCACCGCGGAGGTGATGGCGGAGGACCAGCTGTGTCTTGTCTACGACCAGGAGGCACCTGTCGGTATCCGGGTCGTCACGCTGCCGATGGTCGAGCCGGTGGACGTGGTGCAGCACGGTGGCCACGTCGTGCTGGTCCTGCGCGACGGTCTACTGACACCCGCCGACGTGGAGATCCTGCGCGACAAGCTGCGCTCGGTGCGTGCGGCGCTGGCCTCCACACGGCCGGATCCGTCGTCCGTCGCCGAGCTGCGCCGCCGGGATCTCGACCTGCTGCGGGCCCTGATCGCCCAGTTGACCGGGGGATAGCCCGGCACCGCGGGGTACGCCGGGGGTACAGCCCGGCTCGGTGCCGGACGGCTCAGGACGTCGAGTAGGGGCCGGGGCGCACCCCGGGGCCGTAGGCGTTGCCGTTCATGCCGGCCCGCGGCTGCTCGGTCATCGCCTGGCTGACCTTCGACGCGATCGCCTCCGTGAGCCGGATCGCCTGGGTCAGCGACAGGTTCAGCACGATCTCGCTGTCATCGGTCATCGCGAAGCGTACCGACACATCCGCCATGGTGGTTCCTCCCAGTCTCGGCCCGCCCGACACCCGTCTCCGGTGGTTGGAGGTCGGAGGGAGGCCCGTTTGGGCGCTCACTGCCGCACGGCCTCGGGGCATGGTGACCGCCCCACCCTCTCGGATCGACTTCTCGAGCTGTACGCGACCCCCCCGTTCAAGGACCAGGGCGGTGCTGCTAGTGGCGTCCTTGTTCGGCTCTTCGTGACCGTCCAACTTCGATAACCCCTGTCGCTGCGGCTGTCGCCGTTCCGGCTTGCCGATTCGTAATGGTTGCATCGCCTACGGTGGTGATGCCACGAATGGGGCGCGAAGTCGTGAGTCGGATCACGTTGAGGCGACGCCGCGGGCCTCGTCGGGGTTCACGGGTCGGCACCGTGGGCCTGGTGTGGTGTCCTGTCAGATCCAGCCCGGGAACCACATCCGGGCGCGCCACGAGGAGTAGGGGATCACCTCGGCGGCCAGGATCGGGTAGAAGTACGCGAAGAGCAGCACGACGATGATCGTGTAGATTCCGACCGACAGCGCCCCGACCAGGCGGCGGGTCTCCGACGCCTCGCGCGGGCCGAGGACGAGCCCGGCCAGCGCCGTGATGGCGAGGACCAGGAACGGCAGCGACGGCAGCGCGTAGAAGAAGAACATCGTGCGGTTCGGGAGCAGCAGCCACGGCACGAAGGCCGAGCCGAACCCGACCAGCACCAGGGCCGCCCGCCAGTCCCGCCGGGAGACCCACCAGGCGAGCATCGCGACCAGCGCCGCCGTGCCGACCCACCAGATCGCCGGGTTGCCCAGAGCGAGGACCTCCCGGGAGCAGCCGGCCGGATCGTGGCAGCCCGAGGTCCCGTACGCCGGCGAGGAGTAGTAGTACGCGACCGGCCGCGCCATCACCAGCCAGCTCATCGGATGCGACGCGAAGGCGTGCCCCTCGTGGAGTCCCTCGTGGAACTTCAGCACCGCCATCTGGTACTTCCACCAGCCGTGCCACGCGGCGCCGAAGCCGTTGCCGTAGTAGTGGCGGTAGTAGCCGCCGTCGGTGGCGAACCAGCCGGTCCAGGTGGCGAGGAAGGTCACGATGGGGACGAGTAGGAACCCGGCGAACCAGGCCGGGCTGTCCCGGCGCAGTGCTCCCAACACGGGTCGGCGGGCTCCGCCGGTGCGCCGCGCTCCGATGTCCCACGCGAGGGCGAGCGCCGCGAAGCCGATGATCGTGTAGAGGGCGCTCCACTTCACCCCCATGGACAGTCCCAGGGCCACCCCGCAGGCCAGCCGCCAGGGGCGGAACCCCAGCCGCGGCCCGTACGTGTCGAGGAGGCGGTCGGCCCGGGTGGGCGGAGCCGCCGCGGTCGAGCCGCTGTCCGGGCCGGCGGCATTGTCCCCCAGAGGTGCTGATCCGGGACCGGAACCAGCCGGTTCCAGGCGGTCGGCGAGCCGGCGGCGGCCGTCGTCCCGGTCGAGCAGCAGACAGGCCAGCGCCACGACGACGCCAGTCATCAGGAAGATGTCGAGGATCCCGATGCGGCTCTGCACGAACTCCAGCCCGTCGAGGGCGAGGAGCAGACCGGCGAAGCAGCCCAGGAGCGTGGAGCGGAACATCCGTCGGGCGGCGCGGGCGAGGACCAAGACAGCGAGCGTCCCGAACAGCGCGGACGAGAACCGCCAGCCGAGCTCCGGACTGCCGTGCGAGACCCCGGCACAGTCGGTATAGCCGAACAGACCCTCGGAGGCGGCCATCAGCCACTTGCCGAACGGCGGATGGACGACGTAGGCCGGACCGGAACAGGTCGTCGAGTTGATCTCATACCCGGCCGTCAGCAGGCCCCAGGCGTCCTTGGTGTAGTAGACCTCGTCGAAGTAGATCCCGCGGGGCTCTGTGAGGTGCCAGAAACGCAGCAGCCCGGCGACGATCGCGACGGACAGGGTCGCCAGCCACCCTACGAGCGGCGACCGCGGCATCGGTGGGCACAGCCGCTCACGCACCGAGAGCGGCCGACCGCCGGCCGGGCCGGAGGAACCCGGGCCGGCCACCCGCGCCGCGTCCCCGCGACCGGTCGCCGTCCAGGGCAGGTGGGCCGTCGTCGCCGTCACACCGATCAGGGTAGGTCCTGGCTCCTGACAGACTGGTCGGGTGTCCGGGACCCTGGTGCTGTGCGGTGCCCCCATCGGCGACGTCCGGGACGCCAGCCCTCGGCTCGGCGAGATCCTTGCCACCGCGGATGTGATCGCCGCCGAGGACACCCGCCGGGTCCTACGGCTGGCGCACGCGCTCGACGTGACGGTGTCCGGGCGGATCGTGTCGTGCTACGACGCGGTGGAAGGCACCCGGGCCGCCCAGCTCACCGACTACCTGCGCCAGGGTGCCACCGTCGCGCTCGTCACCGACGCCGGGATGCCCGCCGTCTCCGACCCCGGGTTCCGGGTCGTGGCCGCAGCCGCCGCCGCGGGGATGGCCGTGACCGTCGTTCCCGGTCCGTCCGCCGTCACCGCGGCCCTGGCCGTCAGCGGGCTGCCGACGGACCGCTGGACCTTCGAGGGCTTCCTGCCGCGCAAGGGCGGCGACCGGCGTGGACGCCTTCGCGACCTGGCCGGCGAGCCGCGGACGATGGTGTTCCTGGAGTCCCCACACCGGCTCGTGGCCGGCCTGCGCGACCTCGTCACGGCCTTCGGCGCCGACCGTCCGGCGGTGCTCTGCCGCGAGCTGACGAAGACCTTCGAGGAGATCGTCCGCGGCGACCTCGCCGATCTGCTCGGCTGGGCCACCGACGGCCGGGTTATCCGGGGGGAGTTCACGCTGGTGGTCGCCGGCGGTACCCGGGGCCGGGCCGGGCCAAGCGTGGCTGGGCCGATCATCGACGGCAGGATCCTGGTCGCCGAGGTAGCCCGACGAACCTCGGCGGGGATGTCCCCGAAGGACGCGCGCAAGGCCGTGGCCGCCGAGTACGGCGTCTCCCGCAACGAGGTCTATGCCGCGGAGCTCGCCGCCCGGGCCGGGGACCGGGCCGACGGGCGCTGAGCACGGTCGGCGGTCAGCAGTGGCGTTGGAGAACGAGGGCCTTGCCCAGGGCCGCCCACTCGTAGGCGATCACGTACGGCCAGGCCCGGCGCGGGGGCGGGACCCCCTGCATCCGCGTCTCGCCGTCATAGCAACGGTCGAGGCGCAGCCGGGCGCGCGTGCTCTGTGAGGTCGAGGCGACGACCATGAGCGAATGCCACCCGCGGCGTGCCGCCGCCGCGGAGGTCCACCGCGACTCGCCCTGGGTCGTCCGCGGATCGGACGAGAAACAGATCACCTCGACCCCGGGAATGGGCCCGGGGCACGGGTCCTTCTCCGTCGGCGCCGAGACCGCGAGCACGGGTGCGTAGCCGGCTCGCGTGAGTGCGACGGCGCGTTCGAGCCGTCCCGGACTCCCGGCGAACATGACGATCGCGTCCACCGGGGCGGGAGCATCCTGGTGCGGAAAGACGAACAGCCGGGCTGTCGCCACCGCGAAGGCCACCGTCAGGCCACCGAGGATGCCCACTGCGGCCCGGCGGCGCCACGGCCCCGCGGGAGCACGACCGAGCGGACCCGCTGCCATGTTTCCCCCTCCGCGGGCCGCCAAGTGCCGCCGTGAGTTTCTCAGTACCACGGCGGCACCCGAACCAACCACCGTTCACCCGCTCCGGGTGGTCCACCCCCCCCGGATGGGCCACCGCTCCGGACGGTTCACCCGCCCCGGATGGCCCGTCGGCGGCGGAGGCCCACTCACGTGGTGGGGAGTGTGCGCGAGGCCGGAGGCGTCCGAGGCTGCGCGGTCCGAGGCTGCGCGGTCCGGGGCTGCGTGGTCGGGGGCGTCGTCTCCGATCCGGCCGTCGGCGTGGGAGGGCTGATCGAAAACGTGCCCGTCCCCGGCGAAGTCCGCGACGCCGTCCCCGGGCGGCTGGTGAACAGCCGGGGATGGGCGAATGGTGCCCGCGCCGACTCACGGGGCCAGACCGTCCGGGAGGCACCGGCCTGCCACTGCACGATCGGGATCTGGTGGCCGACCTGGAGCCCCGTCGCCTCGTCCAGCCGGAAGCGACCGAGCAACGTGGTCGTGTCGATGCCCCGGGCGGCGGCGAGCACGGAGGTGTCCTGCACGCCTCCGCAGTAGCGAATGGCCCGTCCCAGGATCAGCCCGGTGACGTAGGCCCAGGCCGCCGTTTCGGTCGGCGCGACGCCGTGCAGGGCGGTGAAGTCGGCGGTGAACTCCCGCGCGGTCGGACCGGTCGCGGTCGGCTGGGTGCTCTCGGGCATCCAGCTGCCCGGCGCCAGCAGCTGCTCGCGCAGGTCGCCCAGGCTCGCGGTGGCCTGCGCGCTGACGGCCGTGGAGAAGGCGGCCGCCCGCCACGGCCGGCGCAGCAGGATGTTCGCCGCCGCCAGCTCGTCGTCCGGGCCGGCGTGGACGATGAGGATGTCGCCCGGGGGCAGCCGGGTCGCGGTGAGGGCGGCCTTGCCCGGGGGGAAGACGTGCGAAGCCACCTCGAACGACTGCGCTACCGCGGCGGCCTTCGTTACCGATGTGATCTCGACGGCGGTGTCCCCGGAGGCGAGCAGGACGACCTTGCGGGCCCGTCGATCGGCCGCCCGCACGGCGGCGAGGACCCCGCGCGGCCAGGTCGAGGTGGCCGCGGCGATGTTCACGACGTTCGGGAAGGCCTGCCGGACGAAGCGCGTGGACGGGGCGCCGGTGTTGAAGACCACCCGGTCCGTCGCAGCACAGGCCGCGAGTGCCGCCCGGTGGCCGTAGGGTCCGAGCAGGGCGTCGGGTCCCGCGGCCACCGCGGCGCGCATGGCGGCGGCCGGATCGGGATACGCGTCGTAGGCGGTGAGACTCACCTCGTCCCAGGGCGGTGGGAGGCGTTCGTCACGCGCCCACAGGGTGACCCCTCGTAGCCCGGCGAGGCCCTGGGCGGCGTCGGGACCGGTCAGCGGGGTGACCAGGGCAACGGTCAACGGTGTCGTCATCGCGTGGGGTCCTTGCGCTTGCTCACCCGATTAGCGTCCCATGCCGGGTTGTCTGGCACACTCGGCGGCGGTCGTAGACTTCAGACTTCAGGAAACGAAGGGCGGGCACGGGAGGGCGGGCGAGGTGGCGCAAAACTCTGGCCGGTCGGGTGATCCGCCGCCACCGCCGGACCCTCTTCCTGTGGCCGTGGTCGACAGCCACTGTCATCTCGACCTGATGGGCACCGAAGTTCCGGCGGCGATCGCGGCGGCCCGGGCAGTCGGTGTCACGCGGGCCGTCACCGTCGGCATCGACCTGCCCACCAGCAGATGGCAGGCCGAGGTCGCCGCGGCGCATCCGGAGATCTACGCCGCCGTCGCGATCCATCCTAACGAGGCGGCCCACGGGGTCACCGAGGAGACGTTCGCCGCCATCGCCGAGCTGGCCCGCGCCGATCGCGTGCGCGCGATCGGCGAGACGGGCCTGGACTACTTCCGCACCCCACCCGAGGCGCATGCCGCGCAGCAGGAGAGCTTCCGGCGCCACATCGTGATCGCCAAGGAGACCGGCCGGGCGCTGATGATCCACGACCGGGATGCCCACGACGACACGCTGCGCATCCTCGGCGAGGAGGGCGCCCCGGAGAAGGTCGTCTTCCACGCCTTCTCCGGGGACACGGCGATGGCGAAGATCTGCGCGGACGCCGGGTACGTGATGTCGTTCGCCGGTAACGTCACCTTCTCCAATGCCGCCAATCTGCGGGAGGCGGCGGCCGTCGCCCCGGCGGATCTCATCCTGGTGGAGACCGACGCGCCGTTCCTCACCCCGACCCCTTGGCGGGGCCGGCCCGGCGGCCCGTACCTCATTCCGCTGACGCTGCGGGTGCTGGCCGAGACCCGCGGCGTCGGCGTCGCCGAGCTCGGCACGCACATCGCCGCAAACGCGGAGCGGGTGTTCGGGCCCTGGTAGACACCGACGCGCTGTTCTCGCCGGCTGAGCTTCGGGCCCTCGCGCACGAGCTGGACCTGCGGCCGACGAAACGGCGCGGGCAGAACTTCCTCGTCGACGCGAACACCGTCCGCCGGCTGGTGCGGCTCGCCGGCGTCGGCCCGGACGACACGGTGCTGGAGATCGGGCCAGGACTCGGGTCGATGACCCTGGGGCTCGTCGAGGCGGCGAAGGCCGTCGTCGCTGTCGAGGTGGATCGCCCCCTCGCCGCGGTCCTGCCGGTGACCGTGGCCGCCCGGCTGCCGGCCGACGTCGCCGAGCGGTTGCGCGTGGTGGCCGCCGACGGTCTGCGGGCCACCTCGGCCGACCTGCCCGCCGACGTGGCTGCGCCCGGGGTGCTCGCCGCGAACCTGCCCTACAACATCGCGGTGCCGCTGCTGCTCGGGCTGCTGGAACGGCTGCCCTCGCTGCGCCGCGGGCTGGTGATGGTCCAGGCGGAGGTCGCCGACCGGCTCACCGCGCCGCCGGGCAGCCGGGTGTACGGGGCGCCTAGCGTCAAGCTGGCCTGGTACGCGCACGCCCGGCCGGCCGGCGCGGTGCCCAGACCGGTCTTCTGGCCGCAGCCGAATGTCGATTCAGGGCTGGTGGCCTTCACCCGCAGGCCCCTGCCCGGTCCGGCGCGGCTGCGGGCGGACGTTTTCGCCGCGATCGATGCCGCGTTCGCGCAGCGCCGCAAGACCCTGCGTACGGCCCTGGCGCCCTGGGCCGGATCGCCCGCCGCCGCCGGGGAACTGGCGCGTGCCGCCGAGGTCGATCCCGGTGCCCGGGGCGAGACCCTCGATGTCGCGGCCTTCTGCCGGCTGGCCGCCGCCCGCGCCGCCCGTTCCGACTGACCCGCCCGTTCCGACTGACCCGTCCGGTGGAACGGGCGGGGGGAGGGCGGAACAGCGGGGGAGGCCAGAGCGGGGAAGGTCAGAGCGGGGAAATCCCGATCGCGCGCCGGACCCCGGCGAGCACTGGCCGGGCCCGGTCGCGGGCCCGCTCGGCACCCGCCGCGAGGATGTCGTCCAGCTCGCTGTCCGGGGTGATGAGCTCGGTGTAGCGATCCCGCAGCGGTGACAGCCAGTCGTTGAGCGTCTCGAACAGGGCGTTCTTCACCTCACCCCATCCAGTGCCACCCTGCTCCAGACGGCTGCGCATCTCCTTGATTGCCTCGGGAGCCGCGAAGTTCTCGAGCAGGACGAAGGCCGCGGAACTGTCCGGGTCCTTCGGGTCCGCCAGCGGGGTGCTGTCGCCCACGATCCCACGGACGAGTTTCCGTAGCTGCTTCTCCGGCGCGAAGAGGGGAATGGTGTTCCGGTATGACTTGCTCATCTTGCGGCCGTCGATGCCGGGCAGTACCTTCGCCGAGCTCCCGGCCGGGAGGACCACCTCCGGGATCTTCAGGCTGAACACGTCACCGAACAGATGGTTGAAGGAGCCGGCGATGTCGGCGGCGTATTCCACGTGCTGCGACTGGTCCTGACCGACGGGGACCACGTCGGCATTCATGATGAGAATGTCGACGGCCATCAGAATCGGATAGTTGAACAGGCCCATGTTGATGCCGGCATCCAGATCGGGGACGCCGGCCTCGGCGTTGCGGTCACGGGCTGCCTTGTAGGCGTGGGCCCGGTTCATCAGACCCTTGCCGGTGACGCAGGACAGCACCCAGGCCAGCTCGAAGATCTCGGGGACGTCGGACTGGCGGTAGAAGATCGTGCTCGTCGGGTCGAGTCCGAGCACGAGCCACGTGGCCGCCACCGAGCGGGTGTAGCTCGCCAACTCCTCGCGACTACGCACGGATGTCAGGGCGTGATAGTCGGCGACGAAATAGATCGACTCGTAGGTCGAGGTGAGCTCCAGCGACGGCCGGATCGCTCCGATGTAGTTGCCGAGGTGCGGCTCGCCCGTCGGCTTGATCCCGGTGAGAGACACCTTCGGCTGTTGCGCTGCCATGGCAGGGCAGTCTACGGACGCGGGGCAGCCGCCGGGACGCCCCAGGTCGTTCTTCGCGGCCGTTCGCCTGCCTGCGCCTGTCTCGGTGGCGGGGTGGGAGATCCGAGCCTCGGTCAGGCGTCTCCGCCGAACAGGCCGGTCACCGACCCGTCCTCGAACACGGCCTTGATGGCCGCGGCCAGCAGCGGGGCGATGGACAGTTCGGTGATCTTGTCGATGCGAGCCTCGCTGGGCAGGGGCAGCGTGTTCGTGAGGACGACCTCGCTGATCTCCGAGTTCTTCAGCCGGTCGGCGGCGGGGCCGGACAGCACACCGTGGGTTGCCGCCGCGATGACGCCCGCCGCGCCGTGCTCCTTGAGTGACTCCGCGGCCTTCGTGATCGTGCCGGCAGTGTCGATCATGTCGTCGACGATGACGCAGGTCCGTCCGTGCACCTCGCCGACCACGTCGAACATCTTCACCTGGTTGGGAACGTCCGGGTCACGCCGCTTGTGGATGATGGCCAGCGGGCAGCCGAGCCGGTCGGTCCACCGCTCAGCCACGCGGACCCGGCCCGAGTCGGGGGCGACGACGGTCACCTCGGACGTGTCCAGCTTGGACTCGATGTAGTTGGTGAGCAGCGGCAACGCGAAGAGATGGTCCACCGGCCCGTCGAAGAAGCCCTGAATCTGGGCAGTGTGCAGGTCGACCGACATGAGCCGGTGCGCGCCGGCGGTCTTGAACAAATCGGCGACGAGGCGGGCCGAGATCGGCTCCCGGCCACGGTGCTTCTTGTCCTGGCGCGCATAGGGGTAGAAGGGCGCGACGACGGTGATCCGTTTGGCGCTGGCCCGCTTCAGCGCGTCCACCATGATCAGCTGTTCCATCAGCCAGGTGTTCACCGGGGCCGAATGGCACTGGAGCACGAAGGCGTCGCAGCCTCGAACCGATTCGGAGAAGCGGACGAAGATCTCGCCGCTGGCAAACTCGTAAGCATTGGTGGGGACGGGCTCGACGTCGAGCGCGGCCGCGACCTCCGCCGCGAGGCCCGGGTGCGAACGTCCCGCGAAGAGCATCAGATTGCGCCGGTTCTCGGTCTGGTAGGCCACCGCGTACTCCTCGGGCGTGACGGCGTGGTCGGGCTGGCGTGGTCGGGCTGGCGTGGGCAGCCCCCGGGCGGGTGACCCGTTCGGGGGAACGGCCGTGAGGCCGCACGGTTCAACACTTGGGCCTACCCGGTCCCGCCCCTGTTGGCGCAGGCGGGACGGTACCCACGTGCCCGGATCGCCGCCCGCGACTCTGGCGATACCCGCCGGCTGCCGCCCGCGGACCCCGGGCCGCCGACCCGGGCGGGGCAGACCGGGCGGTGTGCATCCCCTCGCTGGCCAGAAGGTTCGGACGGACGTCTCTTTACATTCTGCTTCCCGGTTTTACGTTCTGCTCCCCGCGCCGGGAATACCGGCGATGCCGGCCTCGCCCTTGCCGGTAGGCGGCAACTCACTCCGGTGCGCCACGTCACCCTGATGAGCTGGGATCGGCACGGCGGCCTCGGCCGCGGACGGTTGTGGCATTTCATCGGGACGCTCGGGATCTCCGGCACCGCCGGGGGCCGGGACGCCGGCCGCGGCGGCCGCTCGTGCCGCCGGGCTGCCGGGACGGCGGCGGGAGACCCAGCCTTCGATGATCCGTTGCCGCCCCTCCCGGACCGCCAGCGCGCCCGGCGGAACGTCCTCCCGGATCACGGATCCGGCGCCGGTGTAGGCCCCGTCCCCGACCGTGACCGGAGCAACAAGCATGGTATCACTGCCGATCCGGACGTCCGAGCCGATCATCGTGCGGTGCTTGGCCACCCCGTCGTAGTTCACGAAGACCGTCGTGCATCCGATGTTGCTGCGCTCGCCGACCACCGCGTCGCCGACATACGCCAGGTGCGGGACCTTCGTCTGGTTCCCGAGATCGGCCGACTTCGTCTCGACGAAGGAGCCGATCTTGCCTTCGCAGCCTAGCCGGGTGCCCGACCGGAGATGGCTGTAAGGCCCGACCACGGCCCCGGCGCCGATCTCGGCCCGCTCGGCTGTGGTCCGCAGGACGGTCGCGCCCGCGCCCACTGCCGTGTCCGTCAGGGTGCACTCGGGGCCGATGACGGCGCCGCGAGCGACGTGCGTCCGGCCGTGCAGGAAGGTGTTGGGGGCGAGCGTCGTGTCCGGTTCGAGGATGACGTCGGCGTCGATCCAGGTGGTCTGCGGGTCGACGACGGTGGTGCCGGCGCGCATCGCCACCTCGACAATCCGGTCCCGCAGCACCCGTCCGGCGGCGGCGAGCTGGACGCGGTCGTTCACCCCACCGGCTTCGCCGGGATCGTCCACGACCCGCGCGGCCACCGGCCGCCCGGCGGCGACCAGCAGCCCGACGACGTCGGTGAGGTACTCCTCACCTTGAGCATTGTCCCTGGTCAGCCCTGCGAGTGCGGTCTGGAGTGGGCCCGCGGCGAACGCGTACACGCCGGTGTTGATCTCTCGGATCGTCGCGGTGGCGGCGTCGGCGTCGCGATGCTCGACGATGGCCCGGACCGCGCCGTCGCCGTCGCGCACCACCCGGCCGTAACCGATGGCGTCGTCGACAACGGCCGACAGGACCGTTGCCGCGGCCGCCCGGGCATGGTGCTGGGCCACCAGGGCAGTGAGCGTCGCGCCGGTCAACAGCGGGGTGTCGCCGGGCAGCACGACCACCGTGCCGCTGGGCGCCAGCTCGCCGAGCGCCGCCAAGGCCACCCGGACGGCATGGCCCGTGCCGTGCTGGCGGTCCTGGACGACCGGGACGACCTCGGGAGCCTGCTCCGCCAGCATCGCCGCGACCTGTTCGCGGCCGTGGCCCACGACGACCGCGGTACGCGCCGCCGCGAGGGCTCCGGCCGCGCTTAGCACGTGGTGGAGAAGGGAGCGCCCGGCGATGTGGTGCAGCACCTTCGGTGTCGTCGAGCGCATACGCTTGCCCTCGCCCGCTGCCAGGATGATGACGGCCGCCGGACGTGATGATGTCACGCGATCTCCCGAGTCTTCGGACCTGGACAGCGGTGGGGCGACGGCGCCCACACTACCCGTCGACCGGAAGGCGCCGGCAGATGCCACGGCCATCCCGGGAACACGCCGGCCCCGGATTGGGAAATGATGTGTGCCTGTCTGCCGCCGTGGTGATGGTGCGGCGGTGCTTCCGGAATATTCTTTTCGATGGTATTACTGATGGTGCCCGGTAGCTCCGGGCCCGGTAGTGCTCCGCCGCCACGACTCGAACGTGGACTAAGAGAACCAAAATCTCCTGTGCTGCCGATTACACTACGGCGGACCGCGAGAAAACATGCCAACTCTACCATCGTGGGGTGGCTCGGATGGTAAAAGCCGGGCCACCGCCGGCTACCCCGCCCGCCGGCCGGCGCGGGCGGGCGTCCCGGACCGGGTTTGGTTGGCTGCCGTTCATCTCTTCGTCGCCCGACTGCCACTGGCTGTCATCTAATAACATCAAATTTTATTAGATGTCGCTATTCGTCATCGGCTTGTCATCGACCTGCCGGTGACCGTGGTGCGCGGCGGTGCCGATCGATCCGGGTCGGCGACCGATGGTTTGTTTGCGTGGCGGACGTAGAGGCGGGGGGACGTTGTCATGTCGGCGGGCTACCGTGGCGGATGGAGCGCCGGCACAGTGGGCCAGCCGCGACGGACGGAACGAGGCGATGACCGCTACCGACACGGTGACACCGAGCGACAAGCGGGCACCGCGGGACGACCGCGAACCCACCACGGGCCCGGTTCCCCGCCGGGCTGATCCCGCGAACAGCCGCGGCAACGCCTCGCGGCTCCGTTCGATGACGAAGGCCCGCGTCGAGCAGGTCGTGATGGTGGTGACGATCGTGGTGCCGCTGGTCGCCCTGGCGGTCGCGATCCCGGCGATGTGGGGGCGGTGGATCTCCTGGCGGAACGTCGTCCTCGCCGTGGTGTTCTACGGCATCACCGGCCATGGCGTGACGATCGGCTTCCACCGTTACTTCACCCACCGCGGCTTCCGGACGTCCAGGCCGGTGCGGATCGCGCTGGCGGTCGCCGGCAACATGGCGATCGAGGGCCCGGTCATCCGGTGGGTGGCCGACCACCGGCGTCATCACGCCTTCAGCGACACCGAGGGCGATCCGCACTCGCCATGGCGTTACGGTCCGGGGACGTGGTCGCTGATCAAGGGTCTCTGGCACGCCCACGTGGGTTGGCTGTTCGACGTCGAGCAGACCGACCAGCGTCGGTTCGCCCCGGACCTGCTCGACGATCCCGACATCATGAAGGTCAGCCGCTCGTTCGCGCTGTGCGCGTTCGCCAGCCTCGCGCTGCCCGCCATGATCGGCGGCCTGTGGGGGGGTTCGTTCGCCGCGGCGCTGGAGGCGTTCTTCTGGGCCGGGCTGGTCCGTATCGCGCTGCTGCACCACGTCACGTGGTCGGTGAACAGCATCTGCCACGTCCTCGGCTCGCGTCCTTACCGGTCGCGGGACCGGTCGACCAACGTGTGGCCGCTGGCCCTGCTGTCGATGGGCGAGTCCTGGCATAACCTGCATCACGCCGAGCCGACCTCGGCCCGGCACGGGGTGCGGCCCTGGCAAATCGACACCAGCTTCTACCTGATCAAGCTGATGGAGACCGTCCACCTGGTGCGGGACGTCCGCTGGCCGGACCCGGCGCGTCTCGCGGCGAAACGCGCTACCGCCTGACCGGGCGGCGGGTGGCGGCGGCTTGTCAGCCACCCTCGATCTCGGCGGCGAGGGTGAGCCAGGCCTCCTCGGTGCTGTCCTTGTCCGCGACGACGGCGCGCAGCTCGGCGTCCAGCGTCAGCAGACGCCCATGATCCGTCGCGGCCTCGGCCAGCTCGTGATGCAGCTCCTGCTCGCGTCGGCTCAGCAGGTCCAGGGCGCGCTCGAGCCGGGTCAGCTCCTTGCGGGCGGCGCGCAGCTCGCTTCCGGACAGGGCGGGCGGCCCACCTGTCCGCCCAGCTTCGGCGATGGTGGTGCCCTGTCCGCCGGTGGCCTGCCCGCCCGCTCCGCCGCCGGAGGCCGACGAACCCCGGGATGACGGTGCCCGGGCCGCGGCCTCCTCCCGGGCGGCCGCGCGCCGGGCGAGGTACTCCTCGATGCCGCCGGGCAGCATGCGCAGGTGCCCGTCGCCGAGCAGCGCCAGCGTCACGTCGCAGGTGCGTTCGAGGAAATAGCGGTCGTGGCTGACCACGATCAGGCTGCCCGGCCACGAGTCGAGGAGGTCCTCGAGCGCGGTTAGGGTGTCGGTGTCGAGGTCGTTGGTCGGCTCGTCGAGGAGCAGCACGTTCGGTCTGGCCATCAGCAGGCGCAGCAGCTGCAGCCGGCGGCGTTCGCCGCCGGAGAGGTCCCCGACCCGCGTCCACTGCCGCGACGACGGGAGGCCGAACTGCTCGAGTAACTGGCCGGCGGTCCGTTCCCGGCCTTTCTCGACCTCCAGGACCCGCCCGACCTGTTCGACGGCCTCCAGTGCCCGCAGTGGCGCCGGTAGTTCGGCGATCTCCTGGGACAGCAGAGCCGGTCGCACGCTGGCCCCCACCCGGACCCGGCCGGCGTCCGGCGTCACCGCACCCAGCAGCACGCGCAGCAGGGTGGTCTTGCCGGCTCCGTTGATACCGACCAGCCCGATCCGGTCCCCCGGTCCGACCAGCCAGGTGACGTCGTCGAACAACGTCCGGTCCCCGATCCGGACCGTGACATGCTCGGCGTCGTAGACGTCTTTGCCCAGCCGGGATGCCGCGAAGCTGCGCAGCGCCATGGTGTCCCGGGGCGGTGGCTCGTCGGCGATTAGCGCATTGGCCGCGTCGATGCGGAAGCGCGGCTTACTGGTCCGGGCGGGCGGGCCGCGGCGTAGCCAGGCGAGTTCCTTACGCAGCAGGTTCTGGCGCCTGGCCTCGGTGGCGTCGGCCCGCCGGGTGCGTTCGGCCCGTGCGAGCACGTACGCGGAATAGCCGCCCTCGTACGCGTCGACGCGCCCGTCCACGACTTCCCAGACCCGTCCGCACACCTCGTCGAGGAACCAGCGGTCGTGGGCCGCGACGAGCAGTCCACCGCGGAAGCCGGCGAGATGCCGGGCGAGCCAGGCGACCCCCTCGACGTCCAGGTGGTTCGTCGGCTCGTCCAGGATCAGCAGGTCGGTGTCCTGGACGAGGAGCCGGGCCAGCGCCACCCGGCGGTGTTCCCCGCCCGACATCGGCCCGACCGGGTCGTCGAGCCGTTCGAGCAGCCCGAGCCCGGCGAGTATGCCCCGCTGCCGGGGATCCGCCGCCCACTCGTGCTCGGCGACGGTGCCCACGACAATCTCGCGCACGGTGCGCTCGGCGGGGAGCATGTCGGCCTGCGCCAGGGTGGCGACCCGGGTGGAACCGGCGGGCACGACCCGGCCGGCGTCCGGGGCCACCTCGCCGGCGATGATCCGCAGCAGGGTGGACTTCCCGGCCCCGTTGCGCCCGACGACCCCGATCCGTTCCCCGGCGCCGATCCCCAGGCTCACCCGGTCGAGCAGCGTCCGGGTGCCGAACGCGGCGTCGACGTTCTCGAGGCTGACCAGGACGGCGCTCACGGCGCTTCGCCTGCCCCCTCCACCATCCTGGCGCCGCTCGCCGGCCCGGAGGCCCGGCGTACCGCGCGGGCGACCCCCATCCCGGCGAGGCTTGCCGCGAGCGCGATGCTCTCCTGCGCTCCGGCCGCGAGGAAGGCGCAGGTCGGACCGGAGCCGCTCACGATCGCCCCGACGGCTCCCAGCTCCCGGCCCGCCTCCAGGACGCGGCGCAGGGACGGCCGAAGCCGCAGCGCCGCCGGCTGCAGGTCGTTGACCAGGGCGGCCCCGAGCTGACCGGGGTCGCCGGTGCGCAGCGCGGCGAGCACGTCGTCGGCGGGGGTCGGGCCGGTCCGCAGTTTGCCCTCGGTCAGCCGGTCGAACTCCTTGTAGACCGCGGGGGTGGACAGGCCGCCGTCGGCGAGCGCGAACACCCAGTAGTACTCGCCCGTCGCCAGGACGTCGGTGAGCTGCTCGCCGCGCCCGGTGCCGAGTGCGGTGCCGCCGGCCAGGGGGAACGGGACGTCGCTGCCGAGCTGGGCGGCGAGCCGGGTCAGGGTCGCCCGGTCCAGTCCGGTCTGCCACAGCGCGTCGCAGGCGACGAGCGCCGCCGCCGCGTCGGCGCTGCCCCCGGCCATCCCCGCGGCGACGGGGATGCCCTTCGCCAGGGTGAGATGAACACGTTCCGAGGTGATGCCCGCGGCCTCGGCAACCAGGTGAGCGGCCCGGACGGCGATGTTGTCCCGGCCAGTGGGGACGATGGAGACCTCCGGCGTGGGCGTCGCCGGACCCAGCGACGCCGGGTCGGCGCCCTCCCCGGACACCTCGACGGTCACGACTACGTCCCCGCCGGACCGGCCGTCCCCGCCGTCCCCGCCGCCGTCGCCGGTGGTCGATAGCCCCGAGCCGTGGAACTGCGGGGGATCGACCGACGTCGCCGAGACGTCGTCGAACAGCGAGACGGCCTGCAGCACTGTGATGACGTCGTGGTAGCCGTCCGGTCGGAGCGGCCCGACGCCGAGATGCAGGTTGACCTTGGCCGGGGCTCGCACGGTGACGGTAGCGGGGCCGGCTCCGGCGCTTCGGCGCGGACCCGGGTGGGATCGAGGCAGCGGATGCTCCTTCGCTCGGACGCACGCGCCCGCTGGGCGGCGTGGCGTTTCGGTGGCGGCCGGCACCCAAACCTATCCGCCCGCGCCGGGAGCGGATGAGCGTCCGCCCGCGAAGGATCGCGAGGGGCGCAGCGAATCGGCCCCCGGCGACGCGGCGGGGACGATGCGCGCTTCCGTTCAGTAATCGTAGCTGTGCCGACGGGAACGGGTTGTTGTCCGACCGGAGAATTCGGGTATCCCTGATCGTGAACGACCGCACCGGAGAGCGCCCGGACGGATCGTCCCTCGACGTCCCGCTCCTGGTCGGACCTGACCCCTTCCACCGCTTTGGGCGCTCCGACGATGCCGGCCAGGAAGGAGCACCATGACCACCACAACCAGCGCGGCCGGGCCCGAGGCGAAGACCTCGGACGCAGGTGGTGCGCGTCGCACCACCGTGCCGGAGCGCAAGACGTCCACCGAGCTGGTGACCGGCCGGGGCCGGACGTCGATCGCGGACGCCGTCGTCCGCAAGATCGCCGGTGTCGCGGCACGCGAGGTCTCCGGGGTACACAGCCTGGGCTCGGGTGGGGCCCGCGCGATGGGTTCGTTCCGGGCCCGCATCCCCGGCGCGTCGGCCAGCGTCTCCCAGGGAGTCGCGGTGGAGGTCGGGGAACGGCAGGCCGCGATCGACCTCGACGTCGTCTGCGACTACGGGGTCTCCATCGTGGATCTGTCCCACTCGATCCGGCACAACGTCGTCACCTCCGTGGAGGGAATGACGGGCTTGGAGGTCACCGAGGTGAATATCGCGATCGACGACGTCTACATCGGCGAGGAGGAATCGGAAGAGCCGCGGCGGGTCGAATGAGTACGAACCCGACGGCGGCCGGGCCGGTGAGCGGGTTCGCCTGGGATCCGGATGCCGTGGCCCGGACCGTGCTGTCCTGTCCCGGTGTCGTCCGGCTCATCGGCGCGCCGGTCCGGCACGAGGATCGTCACCGCGTTCCGGACGGCGGGGCGGGTGCCGCGGCCGAGGTCGCGACCTACCTTCCGGGCCGCCGGGTGGAGGGGGTACGGGTACGGCCGGACGGGATCCTGGTGCAGATCGTGTGCCGGTACGGGGAACGGCTCGGTGAGCTCGCCGCCCGGGTGCGCGCCGCGGTGCTGGCGGCCGAACCCGGCTGTCCCCGGGTCGACGTCGTCATCCGTGATCTGGCGATTCCGGATCCGGACCTGTCGTGCCCGGAGGGGCCGGACGCGGCGGTGGTCGGTCCGGAGACGCTCCGTTCGGGGGTGCCGGATGCGGGGGTGGCGGAGATGGGGGCGTCGTGACCTCCGATCGGCGGCAGGAGTCATCCCGACGCCAGCTCGACGCCGCCCGACGCAGGGCCGAGATCCGCGCGTTCATCCGCACGCACCACCCGGATCGGGGAGGTGATCCACAGGCGTTCGCCGCCGGCCTGCGGGCCCTGCGATCCGCGCCGGACGGGCCGGCTGGGCCGGACGCGCTGGGTGTTCCGGGCGCCCGCCTCACCACCCATCATCGGCCCACCGCCGCGGGCATCCTGTTCGCCTGGGTTCGCGGTCGCGGGCGCCGGTGTCCCGACTCCGCGCGCCGGTGTCCCGACTCCGCGCGCCGGTGATGGTCGTACCGCTGGGTGCGGTTCGGCCCCGGCCGTGGTCCTCGGGTGCGCTGAGGCGACACCGGGTCCGCGGGACCGCACCCCGGGCCCGGTTCCATGTGACGATCACGCGGGACGCCCCTCGATCTGCCGGTCCAGAGGGGCGGACCGGGTACCGCGGCCGCAGGATGGGCCGGGCTGGATGGGCCGGGCTGGATGGGCTGGGCTGGATGGGCTGGGAAAGGGGAAGAGCCACATGCGATCGAGCGCGCTTGGCCTGATCATCGGTCTGATCGCCGGACTCGCCCTCGCCTTCGGGGGCTTCGGCGAGTTTCTGATCGTGCTGGTCTTCGGTGCGATAGGGCTGGTTATCGGCAAGGTGGTGGATGGTGATCTCGATATCACCCGTTACGTGGGCGGTGACCGGCGTCGGGGGCGGCGGTGAACGAGAGGGAGCGTGTGCGACCGGGCCGTCCCGCGGGTAGGCGGTCAGGGGCCGGTTCCCTGCGGGTGGCGGACCGGGTTGTCGAGAAGATCGCGGCCATGGCGGCGGCGGACGTTGTCGGCGTTACCGGACCGCCACGCAGATTCCCGCGCCGTGGCGGCGCGCGGCGTCGTGGGCGTGCCGGGCGGCCACGGGTCTCGGCGAAGATGGAGGGAGCCACCGCCCGGCTGACGATGTCGTTCTCCGTGCGTTACCCGATCCCGGTCACGGAGACGGCCGAGCTGGTCCGTTGTGAGGTGCGGGACCGGGTCGCGGCGCTCACGGGTGTGCGCGTGGCACACCTGGACATCGAGATCCCGTCGCTGTCCTCCGATGGGTAGCGGCCATCTTCTGTCCCGCCGGTTCGCGTTCAGAGCACGGGTAACAAGAGCACGGGTAACAGGCAAGGCTGGGCTCGGTGAGGGGAGGGTGCCGTGCGGGTGGGGCGTAGGATCGTTGCCGGACTGCTCGCCGCGCTGACCGCGGCCGCCGGGGTCATCACCGTCATCGAGATCGTGGCTGCGGCCGGCGGTGGCAGGGGCTACGCCGTGGTCGACTGGCCGGCGTGGGCGGACGGCCTGGCGGGCACGGCCTGGTCCTCCGGGGCGGTCCGACTGGCCGCGGGGATCTGCGTTCTGGTCGGCCTGCTGCTGATCTGGCTCGGAGCGCGGCGCGGAACGCCGTCCCGACTCACCGTGCGGCGCAGCTGCGCGCAGACCATTGTCTTCGTCGAGCGGCGAGGGCTTGCGCGGGCGCTGAGCTCCGCCGCCCTGACCGTCGACGGGGTGCGGGCCGCCCGGGTTCGGGTCCGTGACCGGACCGCCGACGTCCGCCTGCGTCTTCGGCCGCGTGCCGCCGGTGGCGCGCGGGAGCGCGCGGGTGCCGTCCTGGCCTCCTTGCTTGCCTCCTTCGAACTGGCTGAGCCGCTCGAGCTGCGCATCCAGGCGACCCCACCGGCCGCGGACCGGACCGTCAACGGGGCGGGACGGACCGGTGGCGGTGCGGCATGACCGAGACACGGGCAGCGGGAGGGCAGACCGCCGAGGGCCGCTCGGCGGGTGGCGGGGTACCCACGGAGCCCGGCGGTGGGCCGGCCGGGCTGTCCGAGCCACCGCCCGACCGCCTCAACCGGGTCGCCCTGGTCGGAGTCGGGTTGCTCTGCCTCGCGGCCGGTGTTCTCGCGTTGCTGGTGGGGGCCGGTGCGTTCGGAGACGGCGTCGCCGACGAGGCGGTGCTCGATGCCGACACCCGTTCCTACCCGACCTCCCACACCTGGTTCTGGCTCGCCGTGGGGATCGGTTCCGGGCTGGTCGTCCTGCTCGCCCTCGGGTGGCTTCGGGCGCAGACGGCGCTGGCGGCGCGGCGCCGTGGACTCTACGTGACGGATGATGCGCTCGGCGGTGTCCATCTGTCCGCCGCGGCACTGACCGACGCCGTCGAGGACGACGTGTTCGGGATCGCGGGCGTCGAGGCGGTGCGGGCGGTGCTGCGTGGCCGGCGGGAACCCGTGCTGGAGATCGCGGTCACCGTTGTCCCGGGGCCGGGGGTCGCCGGTGTGCTCGACGACATCCGTGGCCCGGTGCTCCATCGAGCCCGGACCGCGGTCGGTCGTCCGCGGCTACCCGCCAAGGTGGAGGTCCGCCCCGCTGCCACCATCCGGCCGCAGGTGCGCTGAGGTGCGGCCCGGCGTGACCGGGCAGGGTGACCAAGGCCGCGACGCACCAAGGGTCTTGACAGAACGGGGTCGTTTCCCCCTTGCCGTGGCGCGTCCGGTACTGTGAAGGACCGCGCCGCGGTGGTTCCACCGCCCTCCGGCGCCGGATCCCCAGTTTAGGAAAGGATGAGCGCCGCCATGTCCGAGGTCCGCATCGCCGCGGAGCCGCGCACCGAGTTCGGTAAGGGCGGGGCTCGTCGCACCCGTCGGGCCGGCAAGGTCCCGGCCGTTCTCTATGGTCACGGTAAGCCGCCGCGTCACATTGCGCTGCCTGCACACGACCTACTCCACGCCTTCAAGACCGACGCCGGCACGAACGTCCTGTTGACGCTCGAGCTGGCCGAGGGGACCGAACTCGCGCTCGCGAAGGACGTCCAGCGCCACCCGATCAAGGGCAGCTTCGAGCACATCGACCTCGTGCTCGTAGCCCGGGGCGAGAAGGTCGTGGCCGATATCCCCGTGCAGGTGATCGGGGAACCACACCCGGACACCCTGGTCGACCAGCAGGTCACCACGATTGCGGTGAAGGCCGACGCCACCCGGCTGCCCGGCCCGATCGAGGTCGACATCACCGGGCTCGAGCCGGGTACGAGCATTTTCGCCCGCCAGCTGGTGCTGCCGGCCGGCTCCGAGCTCGACGCCGACACCGACCTGGTCGTCGTGCAGTGCCTGGCCAAGCGGACGAACGCTCAGCAGGAGGCCTCGCTCGGCGAGACTCCGGTGGCGGAGGAGGCCGGCGTCGCGAGCGCGTCCGTCTAAGCGGATCCGCTCCATCGCCGATGTTGTCTGCCGATGGTAACCATCCCGGCCGACGATGGGCCCTGGCTCGTCGTCGGCCTCGGCAATCCCGGACCGACCTATGCCGGCAATCGGCACAACGCCGGCTTCATGGTCGTGGACCTGCTCGCCGAGCGGACCGGGTCGCGGCTGAAGTCGCACCGTTCCCGGGCCGATGTCGCCGAGACCCGCCTGGCCGGGGCGCGGGCGGTCCTCGCCCGCCCGCTCTCCTTCATGAATCTCTCCGGCCATCCTGTCGCGGCGGCCCGGAGCTTCTACAAGGCCGAGGTCTCCCGGCTCATCGTGGTGCACGATGAGCTTGACATCCCCTTCGGGGCTGTGCGGCTCAAACGCGGCGGTGGGGACAACGGCCACAACGGTCTGCGGTCCATCTCCTCGGCGCTCGGGACACGGGACTACCTGCGGGTCCGGGTCGGCATCGGCCGTCCGCCCGGCCGGATGGATCCGGCCGACTTCGTGCTGCGGGACTTCACCCCGACCGAACGCCGTGAGCTGCCCCTCCTGCTCGAACACGCGGCCGACTCGGTCGAGATGCTCATCGCCGACGGTCTGGAGCCCGCGCAGAACCGCTATCACGCGTTGCTCTGAACCGCTCGACGGACACCGCGTGTTTCTGCCGGTCCGGTGGGCACTCCGGGTGCTTGGGTACTTCAAGTGTTGGTGTGGATGCGAAAGGTCAACGGCATGGCCGGTTGCCGGGAAACCGGGGGGCGGAGGCTTCGTGCACTGGCATGAGGGGGAGAGAAAGGGCGGGCGAGCGCGGAGGAGTGCCGGATGCTGGCGTTGACGGCGGGCCCGCCGGCCGATGGTCGGGCGTACAGCGTCGTGGCCCTCGGGGCACACGCGGACGACGTGGAGATCGGCGCCGCTGCCACGATCATGCAGTTGCTGGCCGCCCATCCGGAGGCCGCCGTGCACTGGGTGGTCTTCTCGAGCGAGGGCGAGCGCGGCTCGGAGGCGGAGGAGAGCGCGCGTGAACTGCTCGGCTCCTCGCTCGGTTCGCTGCACCTGCACGAGGTCCGGGACGGTTTCCTCCCTCGGGAGTGGAGCGGGGTCAAGGAGGTCCTGCTGCAGATCGCCCGCCAGGTCACCCCGGACATCGTGTTCGCCCCGGCGCTCGCGGATGCCCACCAGGATCACCGGGTGCTCGGCGAGCTGGCGTGGCAGGCCTTTCGCGGGGCGCTCATCCTCGGCTACGAGATCCCGAAATGGGAGGCCGACCGGCTGTCCCCCAGCCTGTACGTCCCGATCCCCGAGGAGACGGTCGGGGCAAAACTCGACCATCTCAAACGTCATTTCCGCAGCCAGCAGGACCGTGCCTGGTTCGACGACGAGACCTTCCGCGCAACCCTGCGGCTGCGCGGCGTCGAGTGCGGGACGCGCTACGCGGAGGCGTTCGACGCCCGCAAGGTGATGCTCACCTTCTGATATGTCTCCCGCCCACCGGTCTCCCGCCTACCACCCTCCTCCGTCGGCCCGGTGAGGCCCGGCGGGAGTGGCCCGGCGGGAAGGACTCAGGCTGGCGTCAGATGTTCCTGGATGCGACCGATGAGTGCCGCGTGGTCGAGTTCCTGTAGCACGTAGGCCCGGCCGGCTGTTCCGATCTCGGCCGCCTTCCAGGGCTGTTCCAGCAGGCCGCAGGCGGCGTCGGCGAAGGCCCCCGCGTCCTCGGCGACGAGGAGGTGGGTACCGGGCGTCCAGCCGAGGCCGCGGCTGCCGGTGGGTGTACTCACGACTGGCGTTCCCGTCGCCATTGCCTCGATCGCCTTGATGTTCACGCCGGATCCCGAACGCATCGGGTTCACCGACAGGGTGGCCGTGGCGAGGTAACCGGCAACGCTCGGCACGTCAGTGTGCAGCTCCACGCCCTCGAAGCCATCGAGCCATGCCGCCAGGCCCTCCTCCGGACACCGCCCCACCACCTGGAAGGTCGCGTCGGGATGGCGGACCCGGATCGTCGGCCAGCAGCCGCCGAGGAACCAGCGCAGGGCTTCGATGTTGGTCGGGGTGTCCAGCGAGCCAACAAAGATCAGCTTCTTGCCGGCGCCGTCCCGAGGTGCCGGCTTCCGGCCCGGCGGGGCCGACCCGGTCGGCTCGGTGCCGGTCGGCTCGGTGCCCGTCGATGCGGTGAGGGCACCGACAGGCAGGAACGGCGGCAGGTGGAACGTCGGGATGCTCGCCCGCGTACGCCGCCAGTTGTGGTCTTCCAGCGAGATGTCCGCGATGCAGGTGATGAGCGGAGAGTGGTGCATCGAAAGCTCCGCCAGTCGCAGTTTGTGATACTCCAGCTCGTAGGCGACGGTGCGCGGCCCCGAGCTGTTGCGGGCCAGCACCCGGAAGAACTCCGAGTCGACGTTGTGCGCGCGCACCAGATGTGGCAGCTTCCAGATCCGGGCGACCTCCTCGCCGAGATGCGACGTCCGGCAGCTGTAACTGATCACGGCGTCGGCTCGTGGCGGCGTCGACTCCAGCGCGCGGCGCAACGGGCCGACCGGCCGGGAGGCGTGCATGAATGGCCGGGCCGTCAGGTGTGCCCGTGGGCTGTCGTCACGAGGCAGCCGGATGACGGCCGAACCCGGCACGGCCTCCTCGTACGCGGCGATATCCAGGTTCTCCCGGGAAGGCACCAGGACCTGCATCCGAACGCCGGCCGCGGAGGCTGCGGTGAGGAAGCTGAAGGTCTCCACCCGTCCGCCCGCGTCCGCTGGGAGAAACGGTTCCTCGACAACGACGATCCAGCGCGTGGAGTCGCTCACCGGACAACTGTAACGACCGTGGGGTTGGGTAACGACTGCGGGCTCGGTACTCGTGCGGGGTGTCGCGGACAGTTGCAGGTAGATGACAAGAGTGTCGTGAGGTGAAGGTGGGGTCGAGGTGCGCGCATGTCCGCCGGGGGGTCCATCCGATTCCGCGGGACGACTTTGGCGCGGTGCGGGTGCCACGGCTGCGCGGCGTCATGGCGTCATGGCGTGTCATGGAGTCAATGGCGCCGTACCGCAAAGGACGGAGCCGTTGGTTGTGGCTGACCGGCGGAACGCTACGGTAACCGCTATGACAGGTGTCCGGACCATCGGTCGAGGTGCCGCCGTCGCGGCGCTGGGAGCCACAACCGTTTACGGTCACGTTTTGTATCCGATCTATATCGGATTGCGCAGCCGTGGCCTGGAGTCGACGGCACCGCCGGACCCTGAGATCTGGCCGGGATTGAGCGTGGTCGTCTCCGCCTATCGCGAGTCGGCGGTGATCGGGGCGAAACTGGATGAACTCACCGGCACGGACTATCCCGGGCCGATGGAGATCATCGTCGTGGCCGACGATCCGGAGACGGCCGAGGCCTCGCGCCGGCCCGGCGTGCGGGTGCTGTCGTCCGGGGAACGCCTCGGCAAGGCGCGGGCGGTCAACCGGGGAGTCGCCGCCGCCACCCACGAGCTCGTGGTGCTCACCGATGCGAACGCCGTGCTCGCGCCCGGTGCCCTGCGGGCAGCCGCCCGCCATTTCACCGACGAGACGGTCGGCGCGGTGGCAGGGGAGAAGCAGGTCGACGATCCCGACGGCGCCCAGGGCTTCTACTGGAAGTTCGAGTCCTGGCTGAAGCGCCGCGAGTCGGCGACCGGCGCGACCATCGGCGTGGTCGGCGAGATGCTGGCCTTCCGCCGCCAGGCGTTTCGGCCCCTGCCCGCGGACGTGGCCGTCGACGATGCCTGGCTGGCTCTCGACATCCTCGAAGGGGGGCTGCGGGTCGTCTACGAACCCGAGGCGTACTCGATCGAGTCGTCGAGCCCGGACTACTCGGCGGAGTGGGAGCGGCGGACCCGCATCGTTGCTGGCAACCTCGACATGCTCTGGCGGCGCCGGGCGGCGCTGGTGCCCGGCGCGCTGCCGGTCACCCCGCAACTGTGGGGCCACCGGCTGGTCCGCTCGTCGTTCGGCCCGTTGGCGCAGGTCGTCCTGGTGGGGCTCGCCCTCCCGGCCGCCCGCCGGAGCTGGATCGCCCGGCTGTTCCTGGCGGGCAACGCCGTCGGCGCTGTGAGCACCGCGGCGCTGCTGACCGGGCGCACGCCGCCCGGTCCGACCCGCCTGGTCGCGCAGGTCTTCTTCCTCCAGGCCGTCGCGCTCGGCGGGGTGCGGCGCTTCGTGGCCCGGGACCGGCCCGCCGTCTGGCCCAAGCCGGAGCGGCCGGCCGTGGCCTCCGCGACGTCACCGGCGCCCACGGGGCCGGTCCCGCCACCGGGGCAGACGACGCCGCCCGGCCCGCCGACCGAGCTGGCCCCGGCCGGCAACTGACCCAGTCCGGCAACTGACGCCGCTGACGCCGGCCGGAACCGGCTTTGGCTGGAGAACCCACCTTGGCCCGTCACCGGCTACGCCTATCGAAATACCATCCCGCTCTGGGGCGGGAATACCGTGTGGTACAGGACCGCAGGACCGCAACACCGCACGAGGCGTGGACATCCACCTGAGTGCGCGTCAGCACACGCAGTGAGGAGCGTGCCGCCATGTCCGTCGAGAAGCCCAACTGGTCCAGGTGGCAGTACGAGCTGGTACTGGTCAGTTTTCACAGCCGTGGCCAGCTCGAGCAGCTCTTCGCGACCCTTCCGTTGGACATGCCGGTTGTGATCATCGATAACGCCGAGGGCGTCGACCGCGTTGACGAGCTGATCGCGGGCCGGCCCAACAGCCGTTACCTTGACTCCGGCGGCGGCAAGGGATTCGCGAAGGCCGCCAACATGGGCATCCGTTCGTCGCGCTACGAGTACGTGGTGCTCGGCAACCCGGACAGCCGGCCCACCGTGGAGGTCATCGACACGCTGGTCGACGACCTCATCGCCGATCCCGAACTGGTGACCAGCGCGGCCACCATGAAGGGGCACGACGACAAGCCCGAGCTCGGTAACGGCGGCTGGGAGCCGACGCCCCGCCGGGTGCTGCTGCACGTGCTGGGAGCGCACAAGGTGGCGCCGAGCTCGGCGCTGTTCGCCCGGCCGACACCGGGCCGCCCGATGAACCCCGAGTGGCTGACCGGCGCCTGCATGGCGGTCCGCCGGTCCACCTTCCTCGAACTAGGTGCCTTCGATGAGACGTTCTACGTCTACAACGAGGACATGGCGCTCGGCCGGGCGATCCGTGAGGCGGGGCTGCGGCAGAAGCTGCGCACCGATCTGCTGGTACCCCACGGGGCGGGAGGTTCCGGGGCCGGTAAGACGTGGATGCTGCAGATGCGCGGTGCGTCCATGGTGCGTTATCTACGTAAGCACAATGCGCCGGCCCGGGTGAACGTGATGCGCTCGATGCTCGTCGCCGGCTACGCCGGGCGTACGGTGCTCTCTCGAGCCCGGGGCAGGAAGGCAGTGGCTGACGAGCACGCCGCATATATCAAGGGCCTGCTGGTCGGGCCGCCGGCCAAGTAGCCGCGCCCGTTCCCTCGTTCGTTCCCTGCCTGTTCAGCGGGCTGGCTGTCCGATTCGTCCCTCTGGACAGGCAGGGAAGTGAACTCGGTGGTCCCGGGCTCGGTGGTCCCGGGCTCAGGTGAAGCGGGCTACCCGCCATTCCCGGCGACCGCGGCGGACCAGGATGACCGAGCCGTGCAGCAGATCCTTGGTCCCGACGGTGGCTTCCACGCCGACCCGTTCCCCGTTCACCAGGACCGCATGGTTGCCCAGGTGCTCGCGCGCATCCCGCTTGCTGTTGGCGAGGCCGGCGGCGATCAGCAGATCGACGACCGGCCAGCCGTCCTCCTCGAGCCGGGCGGCCGGCTCCTCGACCGTGGGCACGTCGGCGAAGATGTCGGAGAGCAGATCCGCGCCGATCGCCTTCACGTCCCCGCTGAACAACGCTGTCGACGCCGCCTCGGCCGCGTCGACCGCGGCTTGGCCGTGCACCAGTGCGGTGATCTCCCGCGCCAGGTGACGCTGCAACGCTCGCCTGCCCGGAGCCTCGGCGTGCTCGGCGAACAGCCGCTCCAGCGGCTCACGGTCGATGAGCGAGAAGAACAGGGCGAACCGGCGTGCCTCGTCGTCAGACAGATTGATCACGAACTGGTACAGGGTGTAGGGCGAGGTGCGGTCGGCCGAGAGCCAGACCGCTCCCTTCTCCGACTTGCCGAACTTCGTGCCGTCCGAACGCAGCAGCAGCGGGCAGGTCAGCCCGTGTACCTGGGTGCGCAGCACCCGTCGCACGTAGTCGATCCCGGCGACGATGTTGCCCCACTGGTCGGAGGCGCCCATCTGGAGGGTGACCCCGTGGCCCTCGCACAGGCGGCGGAAGTCGTACGCCTGGAGCAGGGAGTAGCTGAACTCGGTGTAGGTCAGGCCGACATCGGGATCGTCCAGCCGCCGGCGCACCGAGTCACGGCGGACCATCTCGGTGACGGGGAAGTGCTTGCCGACGTCCCGCAAAAATTCGATCATCCCGAGTCCGCCGAGCCAGTCGGCGTTGTCGACGAACTGCGGGAGCTGGCCGGAGTCCAAGGCCCGGGCGAAGACGGATTCCATGATCTCCTGTTGTCCGAGCATGTTTGTCCGTACCTCCTGGGCGGTGAGCAGGCTGCGTTCCACCGACTTGCCCGACGGGTCGCCGATCAGACCCGTGCCACCGCCGAACAGGGTGACCGCGCCGATCCCCGCCCGTGCGGCCCGGATCAGCAGGGTCATCGGCAGCAGGTTGCCGATCGTCAGCGAGGGGGCCGTCGGGTCGAAGCCGATGTAGCAGCGCCGCCGTCCGCTGTCGAGGTGCTCCCGCAGTTCGGCGGGATCGGTGCTGTCGTGGAGGAGTCCACGCCAGGACAGCTCGTCCAGGAGCGCGTGTGTCATGGGCCCATGGTAAAAGTGGCGCGCCGGTCCACCGTGTCACGGCGAGATCACCCGGTAGGGGAGTGCGGGCGGACGCGGCTGCCCGTGCGGCCGGGCCCCGCCCGCGCCGCGCGCTGCCAGGCGTACAGCAGATGTGTCACGATCCCGAGCAGGACGCCCAGCGAGGCCGCGATGCCGAGCCCGGCGGCCCAGGCCAGTGGCGAGAGTTCCGACGAGCCCGGGCCGGCTGCGCCGATCTGACCGGTGCTCGTGAGCGTGGCGTCGTCCCCGTGGGTCGTCGCGTCGTCGGCGGATCCCCGGGCCTGCCCGCCGGGCATGATGCGGCCGGCGGCCGGCGCGGGCCCGCCCACCCCCCAGCGCGTCGGTTCCGACAGCAGCGGATTGGTCCTGACCACCGGCACGGCCCGGGTCAGCGCCGCGACGGGGTCGACGATGCCGAAGCCGAACTCATCGTCGCGGCCAGGAGGGCCCGCATCCCGCGCGGTGTAGACGAGCCGCTCGATGACGTTGGGTGCGTCCAGGTCCGGCTGGGCGGCCCGGATGAGGGCGACAACGCCCGCGACGATCGCCGCGGAGTTCGAGGTACCGCCCCCGGTGTCCAGGCCGTCCGGGGAGACCCTGGTCGGGACGGGGGCCCGGATACCGGGGGCCGGCGCGGCGATGACGGCCCGCGGCCCGCGGGCCGATTCCCGCCAGAAACCATCAGCGGCCGTCGATCCGGTCACCGCGACCACTCCCGGGATGCTGGCGGGGGAGTTGATCGCGGTGTCGCCGGACTCGACGTTCCCCGCCGAGGCGACCACCACCACGTCGTGCGCGAGGGCGTAGCCGACCGCCTTCTCCTCGTCCGGGGTCGCCGCCCCCGTCGAGCCCAGGGAAAGGTTGATGACGTCGGCGCCCAGGTCGACCGCCCGGCGGATGCCGATCGCGACCTTCTCCGAGTTCGCCTCGGCGCCGGTCGAGACGGGCAGGATCTTGGCGGCCGGGGCGATGCCGCGGACCTCGGGCCGGCCGTTGTCGTTGCGACCGGCGATGATGCCCGCCATGGCGGTGCCGTGCCCGTTCGGATCATTGTCGCGCCAACCGTCCCGCGCCGCCCCGGGACCGATACCGGTACCGGGAAGCAGCTGACCCCACAACTTGGGCTGGCTGGCGTCGACCCCGCCGTCGATGACGGCCACCACCGTGCCCGCGCCCTGGCTGATCCGGTGTGCCTGGGCGAGTCCCAGGACAGCGTGGTACCACTGCGAGCCTCGGGCGGGCGCGATCGGAGCCGGGTCGGGCCCGGCCGCGTGCCGGCGGGACGACGGCGCCGGCCGGAGCGGTCGTCATCACGAGGCCGACCAGCAGGCCGAGCATGGCGCGGTGGTGCATGAGGGGGTCCTGCCTCCGGGGCTACCGCTCGGCGGGCGTGGCTGATCGTGTCCGGTTACGCGCCCTGTTTGAGGAAGTTTTCCACATTGCATGGTCTAGGCAGACCACTGTTACCAAGCAGGTAGCTCGTCCGGATGGCCCGGCGTGGTTTTCCCGGCTTCAGCGCCTTCGACGGCGCAGGAGACGGCCGATGCCCGGTGGGGCGTGCCGCTGCCGGGTGACCGCCTCCCCGGTCCCGGTCCCGATCGACGCGCAACCTCCACGGACCGCGGCACGCTCCTCGCGTCCCCGGCTGCCGCCTTGGCCTGATGGCCGCTCCGTCGCGTATCAACACTTACGTGACGGTAGAGTGACGAGAAAGTGCGTATGGGCGCCGCGAAGAGTCGCACCGGGAGGGGCCGCAGCAATGACCGACAGAAGGGACGTCGGCACAGGCGTCGGCGAGGGCGTCGCGTCACCGCCGGGACACCCGCGGATCGCCGAGCTGACCGCGCGCGCCGCCACGAGCGAGATCCCGGCCGCGGCGCTGTGCCGTGATCTCGCCGTCGCGCACGAGCGGGTCGGCGACGACGCCGGAGCCGTGCGGTGGGCCCTGGCGCTCACTGACGCCGGCAGCGATCTCGGTGCCTGGTCGGCCGTTGCCGGCGTGCTGCGCCGCGTCCTGCCGCGGGTCGCGCCGCTGCCGAGGTCCGCGCGGGTGGCCGTGCTCGGCAGTTACACGACATCGCAGTTCGCCGCGCTGTTGCCGCTGGCCGCGGCGCGGGCCGGGGTCGCCGTCGAGGTCTACGAATGCGGCTACGGGCAGTACCGCCAGGAGATCCTGGACCCCGCGAGTGAGCTCTACCGGTTCCGGCCCGACGTCGTCGTGCTCGCGGTGCACGCTGGGGAGACCGCCCTGCCGGCGGTCGCCGACGACCCAGCCGCCGCGGTGGCCACCGAGGTCGAGCGTTGGACGTCGCTGTGGGACATGATCATAAATCGGTGCGGGGCCCGGATCGTCCAGCACACCTTCGCCATCCCCGGCGAGGTCGCGCTCGGCCATCTGGCGCTGCGGGTTCCCGGCTCCCGGCCGACGATGCTCGCGCGGGTCAACGCCGAACTCGGCCGGGTGTCCGGCCAGCGGGGCGACGGGGTCGCCTTCGTCGACTGCGAGCGGCTCGCCGCCGACGTGGGCAAGCGTGCCTGGTTTGACGCGCGGTACTGGCACCGGTCCAAGCAGGCGGTGTCGCTCGCGCAGGTGCCGCTGTTGGCCCGGCACACCGCCGCGGTGATCGGGGCCCAGCTGGGAACGAGCCGGAAGTGCCTGGTCCTCGACCTCGACAACACCCTGTGGGGCGGCGTGCTCGGGGAGGACGGCCTGGCCGGCATCGCGCTCGGCGACGGCGCCGTCGGGGAGGCGTTCGCCGCGTTCCAGACGTACGTCGCCGAGTTGAAGGCCCGCGGGGTCGTGCTCGCCGTCTGTTCCAAGAACAACGACGCCGACGCCCGGGAGGCGTTCGAGCGTCATCCGGGGATGCGGCTCGGCCTTGATGACATCGCGGTGTTCAGTGCCTGCTGGGACGACAAGCCGACGCAGATCCGCCGGATCGCCGCCGCGCTCGGCCTCGGCCTCGACGCGCTGGTCTTCGTCGACGACAACCCGGCCGAACGCGAGGTCGTCCGCCAGCTCGTTCCCGAGGTGGACGTCGTGGCGCTGCCCGCCGATCCGCACGGCTACGTCCGGGCGCTGGCGGACTACCCCTTCTTCGAGGCCACCGCCCTCACGGCCGAGGACGCCGCGCGCACCGCCGCGTACCGGGCCCGGGCCGAGACGGCCGCCGCCGCGGCGGCGGCGACCTCGCTGGAGGACTTCCACCGCGGGCTGGACATGACCGCCACCGTAGTCTCGCTCGACGACATGACCCTGCCGCGGGTCGCCCAGTTGGTCGGCAAGACCAACCAGTTCAACCTGACCGGTCGCCGCCGGGGCGCCGCTGAGATCGAGCGGCTGGCCGCCGACCCCGGCACGGCGGTGTTCTGTGTCCGGCTCGCCGACCGGTTCGCCGACCACGGTCTGGTCGCCGTGGTCATCGCGGTGGAGTCGGCGGGCGCGCTGGACATCGACACCTGGCTGATGAGCTGCCGGGTGATCGGCCGGACCCTCGAGGACGAGGTTGCCGCGCTTGTTCTCGCCGAGGCCCGCCGCCGCGGCCTCGCCCGCGTGACCGGGCACTACCGGCCGTCGGCGAAGAACGTTCTGGTGGCCGGCCTCTACGAACGGCTCGGTTTCGAGCGGGTCGGGCGGGTCGACCCGGCGCCGGCGACGCTGCCGGCCGGGAGATCAGCCGGGGTGGTGCCCGCACCTCCGGACGGGATCACCTCGGCTGCGGAGACGACGTACTGGAGCCGTGATGCGCGGTCACCGTACCTGCCGCCTGGGCTCATCCGGGTCGTCGTGGCCGAGCCGTCCGGCGCCGTGGCCGGGCTGTCCCCCCAGGTGCTCCCCCAGCCGTGGCTGCGGGACCGCAAGACGGAAGAGGTGCCCCGCTGATGGTGCAGGAGCGACTGCGGCAGATCTTCGATGGCACGGCCGGCGATCAGGACACCCGGGATGCCTCCGACCTCGGGCTGTGGGAGATCCTGCAGGAGGACTGGCGCCGGCACTACAAATCGTTCGCCCACCCGGGCCTGCACGTGCTCGCCGTCTATCGCATCGGGCAGTGGCGGCGCACCCGGAGCCGGCCCGTCCGCGGGATCGTGACCGTCTTCTACAAGGTGGTCAACAAACTGATCATCCGTAACCTGTACGGGGCCGAGCTCGACGAGCAGGCGCGGCTCGGCCGCCGGGTCCACATCGGCCATCACCAGGCGATCCTCATCCCGCCGCATTGCGTGATCGGGGACGACTGCACCCTGCGGCACAACCTGACCATCGGCTACGCGAGCGGTACGGTGGACCCGCGGGACGTGCCGAAGGTCGGCAAGCGGGTCGAACTCGCCCCCGGGATCCATCTCATCGGGGCGATCAGCATCGGCGACGACGCCAAGATCGGCCCGGGCTCGATCGTGATGACGGACGTGCCGGCGGGCTCGACCGTCTTCGCCGCTCCCGCGCGGGTGATGCGCCCGCCGGTGCGTTGAGACCGTCCGGGTGACGCGTCCGCCGGCACGCTGAGACCGCCGACGCGCCACTGCGGGATGTCGGCGACCGGCTCGTGGGATCGACTCGGTACGGTTTGAGGCCGGAACGCCGGTGTCCGATTGGACCCGACCTGTGCCGTTGCCGAGATGGGGAGGACTCGCGGATGAAGGTGCTCGTGACGGGCACGGAGGGGTACCTGGGGTGCCTGCTCGCGCCCGAGCTGCTGCGCGATGGCCACGAGGTCATCGGGGTGGACACCGGCTACTACAAGTACGGCTGGCTGTACCGCGGCGTCGACCGGACCCCGTTGACCCTTGACAAGGACCTCCGCCATCTCACGGTCGAGGACTTCGCGGGGGTCGACGCCGTCGTGCACATGGCGGAGCTGTCCAACGACCCGCTCGGCGCGCTCGCCCCGGACGTGACGTACAAGGTGAACCACGTCGGCTCGGTCCGGCTGGCGAAGCTGGCCAAGCAGGCCGGCGTCGAACGGTTCGTCTACATGTCCTCCTGCAGCGTCTACGGCGTCGCGACCGGTGCGGACGTCACCGAGGCCTCGCCGGTGAACCCGCAGACCCCCTACGCCGAGTGCAAGGTCTACGTGGAGCGTGACGTCGCCCCGCTGGCGGACGACACCTTCTCGCCGACCTTCCTGCGCAACGCCACCGCCTACGGTGCCTCCCCGCGGCAGCGATTCGACATCGTGCTCAACAACCTGGCCGGGGTGGCCTGGACCACCGGCGAGATCGCGATGACCTCGGACGGCACCCCGTGGCGCCCGCTGGTCCACGGGCTCGACATCGCGAAGGCGATCCGCCTGGTGCTGACCGCACCGCGCGGCATCGTGCACAACCAGATCTTCAACGTCGGCGACAGCGAGCAGAACTACCAGGTGAAGGAGATCGCGGACGCGGTTGCCACGGTGTTCACCGGCTGCACGCTGAGTTTCGGTGACAACGGCAGCGACAACCGCAGCTACCGGGTGTCGTTCGACAAGATCGCCTCCACCCTGCCCGGCTTCTCCTGCGACTGGAACGCGCTCAGGGGCGCCCAGCAGCTGCACGACGTCTTCACCCGCATCCAGCTCGACAACGAGACGTTCACCGGCCGCGGGCACACCCGGCTCAAGCAGCTTCAGTACCTGATCCGTACCGGCCAGCTCGACGCCGACCTGTTCTGGGCCCACCCATGATCATTACGTCGACGCCGATCGCCGGGGTGATGATCGTCGATGTCGAGCCGTTCTCCGATGCCCGCGGCATGTTCGCGCGCACGTTCTGTGCCGGCGAGCTCGCCGCCGCGGGGCTCACGGTCGACGTCGCCCAGTGCAGCGTGGCCTACAACGCCTCCGCGGGCACCGTCCGCGGGATGCACTGGGCGGGGGAGCCGGTGCGGGAGACCAAGCTGGTGCGCTGCACCCGCGGCGCCCTGCTCGACGTCGTCGTCGATCCCCGCCCGGACTCGCCGACCTATCTGCGGCACGTGGCGGTGGAGCTCTCGGCCGACAACCATCGGGCGCTGTTCATCGACGCGGGCCTGGCGCACGGGTACCAGACGCTCGTCGACTCCACCGAGGCGACTTATCAGATGAACGTCCCGTTCACGCCGGGACACGACCGTGGGCTGCGCTTCGACGACCCGCGGCTGGGCATCGTCTGGCCGCTGCCCGTCTCGGTGATCTCCGACAAGGACCGTGCCTGGCCGCTGCTGGCCGGCGATGGTCCGGCCGGGGGCCAGGCCGGACCGTCCGGCGACGCCGTGCCACCCGGGTCTTCCGGCATTTAGCGTGATGTAGCTCACACATTTGGCGGGGTCGGCGCGACAGCCTGAATCCGTCGCCCCCGGTTCGGCCAACCGTCGGGCGAGGGCCCCGCTCCACCAGTGAAAATCAACGCTGGCAGGGAAAAGTGGGCGGGGCGTGGGGTGTTGCCCGCGAACGGGGGCGGGCGCGGGGAGGCATCCCGTGGTCGGAGGGTGGTGCCACGGCTTCCTCTCGGCGACTGTGGGTCATGTGGGGGGGGGGTGTCCACCGGCTAGCATGACCCGGCGTGCGCAGCACCCGTGACCGCCGATCTTCGCCGGAAAATCATCGGGCTGCCGTCGGCGGTGCCGGCGGTGGCATCTCGCCGACGGAAACGAGCGCTCGTCCGGCGGTCGCCGCTGCGGCGGTGGGTGGCGGGTGTCCGGCCGATGACCGGTGCCCGCACGCCCGGGGTTCGCGCTCTCCTCCGTGCCTTCGCCGGCGATCGCCCGGCGGCGTGGCGGCCCGTCCCGGCTTCACGAAGATCATGTCGTTCGCGGGACCGTCGCGTCCTTCTGGTCGGATGGGCGGTCATCATGTCGTTCGGCCTCTCGTTCGGCCTCGCGGCCGGCTGGCACAGCCATTCCCGTCCACCAGATCGTGAAGATCGATGTCGACACCTCACCTAGGGGAACGCATGTCATCCGCAACCCCGGCCCAGCGCGGTAGTGGCACCGCCGAGGCCGACGCGACCCAGAAGCAGGATGTTCCCGGCGGCCTCGCCACGGCGGTAACCGCCTGCCGGTCCTGCGGCGGACCGGCCCCGCGCCTGTTCCTCTCCCTGGGGTCCACCCCCATCGCCAACCGCCTGGTGCGCGCCGACGCCCTCGACGCGACCGATCCGTCGTTCCCGCTTGAGGTCGGCTTCTGCGAGGCCTGCGCACTCGTGCAGCTCACCCACGAGCTGCCGGCGTCCGAGATCTTCGACGAGGACTATCCCTACTTCTCCTCGTTCTCCGACATGCTCGTCCGCCACGCGGAGAAGCACGTGATCGACCTGATCGCGAGCCGCAACCTCGGGCCGGACAGCCTGGTGGTCGAGGTCGCCAGCAACGACGGCTACCTGCTGAAGGCGTTCGTCGAGCGGGGCATCCCGGTCCTCGGGATCGAGCCGACCCCCGGCCCGGCCGCGGCCGCCCGGGAGGCGGGCGTGCCGACCCGCGAGGAGTTCTTCGGCGCGGAGCTCGCCCGCCAGCTCGTCGCGGAGGGCCGCAAGGCCGATGTGATCATCGCGAACAACGTGATGGCCCACGTCCCGGACCTCAACAGCTTCGTCGAGGGCTTCTCGATCCTGCTCGCCGACGGCGGCCTCGTCGACGTCGAGAACCCCGGGGTCGGCGCGTTGCTGGCCCACACCGAGTTCGACACGGTCTACCACGAGCACTTCTGCTACTTCTCCACGATCGCGGTCGACGTCCTGATGCGCCGGCACGGCCTCGCGCTCGTCGGCGTCCAGGAGTTCCCCGAGCTGCACGGCGGCACCCTGCGGTGGAGCATGCAGCACACCGCCGCCGCGGAGCCGGCCGAGTCGGTGGCGGCGGTGCTCGACGCCGAGCGGGCCGCCGGGCTCGACACGTTCGACCGGTACGCCAGCTTCGGCGACGACGTCCGCGCCGTGCAGGACGAGCTGGTGGCGTTGCTGCGCTCGCTGCGCGCCGACGGTAGGACCATCGCCGCCTACGGCGCGGCGGCCAAGGGAGCGACCCTGCTGAACTCCAGCGGCATCGGCACCGACCTGCTCGATTTCGTCGTCGATCGCAACATCCACAAGCAGGGCCGGTACCTGCCCGGCGCCCGGTTGCCGATCCTCGATCCCGCCGTCCTGCTGGAGCGGCAGCCTGACTACCTGCTGCTGCTCGCGTGGAACGTGAAGAAGGAGATCATCGCCCAGCAGGCCGAGTACGCCGCGCGCGGCGGCTCCTTCATCGTGCCCGTTCCCCGGCCCGTAGTGCTGTAGGCAACCCATCGTGGTCTCAGGCCGTCGTTATTTCCGTCCGCGGTTGTGCGGACCCTGCTCGCTGGGCTGGCCGAGCCGGTTGGGCTGGTCGGGAGAGCGGGTATGACGGACAGCGACGGGGACCTGAGAGCCCCGGGTGGGGAGGACGACTCCCCATCCGAGGGTTCCCCTGACGAGACCCGGTACGTGCCACGATCGCAGCGCCCCGCGCGGGCGACCGGGCAGCGTCCCGGCGAGCGGACCGAACGTCCCGGCGAAGGGTTCGAACGCCGTGGCGACCGCCGACCCGGCGAGGGTTTCGAGGTGGTCACGGGGCCGGTCCGCCCGCAGCCCGCTCCGGCGCCGCGGCCCGGGCCCGGGCCCGGGCCGTCCGGGCCCGCGATCCAGCCGCCCGTCGGCGACCCGCACCTGTCCCAGCCGCCATCCCGCCCGGTGACGCCCCCTGTCCGTCCGGGGGCCGGCGAGCCACCGCCCGGCGTCGTCACCGCCACGATGGACCTGAGCGCGCTGCAACGCCGGTTGCGGGCGGAGAAGACCGAGCTCCTCCATCGGGTCGAGGGGCAGGCTCCCCGGCATCGCCGCTCGGACCGGCGGGCGCGCCGAACCGACGAGACCGACCCGGAGAGCACGCAGATCTTTCCGCGGCAGCCCCCCGCTGGGCGTGACGGCCGATCTCCCGGGGCGGGCGCCGCGCGGTCCCGCGGTCGACGAAGGCTCGCCGCGGCGGGCGGCGGCGAGCGTGCCGCGGCCGCGTCCTTCGGGCCGGGGCCCGGTAACGGGGCCGAGGGCCTGGCGGACGATCTGACCGGCGGCGAGCGTCCGGGCGGCGAGGGTTCCGGCGGCCGTGGCGGAGCCAGGTCGAAGGCGATCTGGACGCTGATGGACCAGGCCGTCTCCAGTGCGACGAACGCCGCGATCTCGTTCCTGATTGCCCATCAGGTCAGCGACGTCGAGTACGGCGCGTTCGGTATTGCGTACACGTTGTTCTCCATCGTCATCGGCCTGGTCCGTGCCGGGAGCTGCATGCCGCTGAGCATGTTCTACTCGAGTGTCACCCGGAGTGACTTCCGGGCGGCGGCCACCGCTACCACCGGCTCGTCGTTCGTCTTCGGCGTGGCCGTGGGAATCACGTTCGTCGGTCTGGGCCTGCTGCTCGGCGGCCCGGTCGGGTCGTCGTTGTCGGCGATGGGCCTCGTGCTGCCCGGCCTGCTGCTGCAGGATGCGTGGCGCTATGTCTTCTTCGCGATGGGGAAGCCCTTCGGCGCCTTCGTCAACGACACCGTCTGGGCGGTCGTCCAGATCCTTGGGATCTTCCTGCTCATCCACCGCGGTGTGACCGCATCCCCGCCGCTGCTGCTCGCCTGGGGGGCCTCGGCTCTCGTCGCGGCCCTGCTGGGGATAGCCCAGGCCGGCTTCTGGCCGTCGCCCGGCGAGACCCTTCGATGGCTTCGCAGGAACAAGTCGAACTCCGCCTACCTGGCGGCGGAGTTCATCACTGTCCAGGGCGCGATGCAGACCTCGCTGCTGGTGATCGGAGCGGTGGGTTCGCTGGCGACGGTGGGCGCCCTGCAAGGCGCGCGCACGCTGCTCGGCCCGACCACGGTGGTCGGGGTGGGGGTCGTGAGCTTCGCGTTGCCGGAGTTCTCCAAGCGGACCTCCATGACCCGCCACGCCCGGGAGCGCGCCGCCTACGCTCTCTCGGCCCTCGTCCTCGCCATTGGCACGGCGTGGAGCCTGATCTTCTACCTCCTTCCGGAACGTTACGGTCAGGTGTTGTTGGGCGACTCGTGGGATGGCGTCAAGAACATCCTGGGGCTGTCAATCCTGCACTATCTGGCCGCGTCGGTCGCGGTCGGACCGGCATGTATGGTCTACGCACTCGGAAAAACTAAGATCACATTCCGGGTCAATGCAGCCTTTGCGCCAATGTTGTTTGGTTTTCCCATCATTGGGTTGCTTGTCCGGGGCGCGCGGGGCGCGGTCGTCGGCTATAACATCGCTTTCTGGTCCATTGCACCGGTGTGGTTTGTACTGCTCCGCCGGCTCGGTCGGGAGCACGACGTGGAGCAGGCCGCGCTACGGGACGCGGAGCGGGCGGCGCGGAGCGGCTCCGGGCCTGCTCCCGCCCCGGCGGAGCCGGGAGGACGAGAGACGAGAGTTGCCGCGCCCGCGCCGGGCCGGGATGAGCGACGCACGCCGGTCGAGACGGTCGAACGCCGGCGAATCTGACCATCGAATGGATCCCGTGGATGATGTCGAGGATGTGGATGTCGCTCCGGAGCACGGCCCTCGCCGGCCTGGTCGCGGAACCGGATCGCGGCGTGGTGGGCGGGGCACCTGAGCGTCCGTGCGGCGTCAGTCATAGCTATAGACCGTTTACTATCCGCTATCGGCTATGCTCACAAATCGGTTCCGTCAGATCTAGACCGTGGTCCGGCAATCGGGCCGGATGCTCCTGTGGGGGGCCACATTGAGTTCGCTTCATGTCCCGCTGGAGGAGTCGTTGCGTCGTCTCACCGGCACTCCGATCCGGATGCGGGCCCGGTCCGCCCGTTCTGAGTCCGTGGCGGGTGCGTCATGAGTCGCAACGTGCAGGCGGGCAACGAGACCAGCCGGGCTCCCTCCGCCCCGTCCCTGCTTCGTATCCTCCAGCCACGGCTGCTGGTCGTCGCCATCGTCGTGGTCATCTTCGCGGCTCTGGCGGCCGCCTACTCCAAGACGCAGACGGCGACCTACCGGTCGAGTGCCCGGGTCTTCCTCTCGACGGATTCGGGCACGCTCGGTGCCAACTCGGTCGACGCGACCCGCTTCGTGCAGACCCAGGCGCAGTTCGCCCAGTCCTCGGCGGCCGTCGCGGAGATCGCGAAGGAACTCAAGCTGCCCGAGGTGGACGTCGCCGCCCGGCTCAGCACCTCGCCGTCCGACGAGGGCTACTTCTTCGTCATCGAGGGGAAGGGCTCGAGCCAGCAGGGGGCGGACGCGCTGGTCAAGTCGGCCGAGGATGCCTACAGCAAGCTCTTGACGACTTACGGCCCCAACAGCCAGGCGAATATCAGCGCCATGATCAAGCTACGTGACGGGCTGGTGGCGGAGCAGGCCGCCGCGGGTCAGAGAGCCGGTATTGCCGGGAGCGTCGACAACACCGTCCGCAACACGCAGATCGCGAACCTCAACACGCAGATCGCCACCGCCCGCACCGCCTCCGCGCTGGCGAGCACGTCGATCAAACTGGCCGAGCCGCCCGTCGCCCGGGGCCAGAGCGGGCCGAACCTGTTCCGTAACACGCTGGTCGCTGCGATCGTCGGGCTGCTCGGTTCGATCGCGGCGATCTGGATCATGTATCAGCGCCGGCCCACGATCCTCGACCCGCACAACCCGTCCGACACCCTGGGCGTGCCGCTGATCGCAGTCCTGGAGCCGGGACGGACCACCGCCAGCGCGGCCGAGACCCTGGTCTCGGCGATGTCCGCGGTGATGTCCCCGACGAGCAAGGTGGTCGCGTTCACCCCGGCGTCGCGGGGGGACCTGACCGCCGACCTCGTCGCCTCCGTGGCCGCGGCCTGGTCCGATGATCAGGGCGTCGTCCTGATCCTGGACACCTCGCCGTCGTCCGAGGTGCGGGGAGTTCTCGAGGGACTGCCCCGGGCGACCTCCGGGGAGCTGCCTCGCTGGGCGCACGAGCCGACCTGCCTGGCACGCTCGTCCGGCACCGGGCGGGGGCACATCCTCTACAACCGAGTGTCGCCGGCCCGGGCCGCCCGGCCCGGTGGCCTCGCCCCGATCCTCGCCGACCGGGCGCCGGTCGTCGACCTCGTCATCCTCGTCACCTCGGCGCTGGCCGAGCTGCCGATGACCGCGGCCTCCGCCATCCAGGCCGACGCCGTCGTGGTCATCACCTCCACCGAAACCAGTCTCAAGGAGCTCGAGCAGGTGCCGCGGGACTGGCCGGCGCTCGCCGAGCGAGTCGTGGGCGTCGTGCACGACGGCCGGACCGGCATCCGCCGGGCCGTCGCGGCGGCCCCGGAGCGTCGTTCGTCGGTCGACACCATCACCTCCAACTCCCCGGTGGGGGACTCGGCTCCGGTGAGCAAGCGGGGCGGCGGCGTGGACTCGGAGGCCACCGACCGCTACGCCCGCCCCGGCAAGCGTTAGGACAGCCCGTAGCCGCGAGGGTCCGGGGGCCCCGAGGTTCCCTGATTCATTCCAGACGGCTCTGGAT
>NZ_CDWTMG010000010.1:35722-48922 GCF_977945845.1 Frankia sp. CcMO1 | reverse complement strand
ACTAACTTCGATGCGGGCCTCCCGCTCGGTGCGGCGGATGCCGTCCGCGCCGCGACCGCGTTCGTCCGGTCCGACCGTTTCATCGAGGGCAACCTGGGCGGGTGTGTGGAGAACGGCCAGTGATGATCTGCTGGCCGAGGTCGCGTCGCCGGGCCGCCGGTTCGATGTCGTGATCTGCGAGTCGATGTCCCGGATCGCCCGGCGGATGTACGAGAACCTCTCGGTCGAGCGGGCGCTGGAACGCGCTGGGGTGCCGCTGTTCGCCTGGAACGAGCCGATTCGGCTTGATGGCCCGCAGGCGTCGCTGCTGCAGCGGCGGATCAACCAGTCCGTGGCCGAGTACGAGGTGTGGCCGCCGGATGGCCGGCACCCTCCGGCACGGCAGCCCCTATTACCAGTGCCGGCCGCGCCCGAACGACCGCGGCGGCGGACCCGACGCGTACGACGGGCATCCCGGACGTTCTACATCCGCGAGGACGTCATCCTCTACGCCCTCACCGAGTTCTACGCCGACCGGCTGTTCGGCCCCGACAGGACGAAGACCTACCTCGCTGAACTCGCGACGACGGGCGACCGGGAAACCGAGGATCGGCAGGCACGCCGCGTCGCCATGGAGCGCACCCTCGCGGACCTGCCCCGCCGCCAGCAGAACATTCTGCGCCAGGCACAGGACGCCGACCCCGACGACCCGTTCAGTCAGGGGCTGCGGAAGTCCTACAACGGGCTCGAGGAACAGCGGCGCGCCAAAGCCGCCGAACTGGAAACCCTCGACGCTGCCGCTGCGGACGACGTGCAGACCTCAAACCGGCCCACCGTCGACGGCGCCGCCCTGCTCGGCGCGCTGCCCCGGCTGCGCCTGAGCCTCCACGACGCCCCCGAGGAGATCCAGCGCGAGTTCTACGAGTTGACGCAGCTCACCGTCCAGGTACACCACGAGGCCCAGGAAGCCAGCATCATGATCAGACTTCAGGCCGACCGGATCGAGGCGGTGGCCGCTGTCGCCTCGGCGGCGCCGCCACCGGCACCAGTCCGGCTCACCACACGGAATGCATCCGCGTCGTCACTTCGGCGTGTGGATGCTGTACGTACCCCGGGTGGGATTCGAACCCACACTGTCGGTGGTTTGAGCACCGTCTCTCTGCCGTTGGAGTACCGGGGCCGGCGGGTGGAGCGTGTTGGATCAGACGTAACAGGGGCGAGTTGGGGCAAGTGGAACGGGCGGAGGAACCGGGCGGGACGAGGGCGAGGAGATCGCCGTCGAACCTGGCCGGAACCTCTCCTTGAAGACTCTATCCGGGTAGGGTGCGTTTCGACCTCCCGCCCTCCGTGCCCGGGGCGGGGCGGCCACCCCGATCGTCCGTCCTGTCACACTAGGGACGCACCTCCGAGACCAGGAGTCCGACTCGATGAGCCAACCCTCCTCGAACCCGCGCCGGGTTTTGATCGCCGAGGACGAAGCGCTGATCCGGCTCGACCTCAGGGAGATGCTCCAGGAGGAGGGCTACGAGGTGGTCGGGGAGGCGGGCGACGGCGAGATGGCCGTCAACCTCGCCGGCAAGCTCCGCCCCGACCTGTGCATCCTCGATGTGAAGATGCCGAGGATGGACGGCATCGAGGCCGGCGCGAAGATCGCGAAAGACCGTATCGCTCCCGTCGTCATCCTCACCGCCTTCAGCCAGCGGGAGCTGGTGGAACGTGCCCGTGAGGCCGGCGCCATGGCCTACGTGGTCAAGCCGTTCCAGAAGAAGGACCTGCTGCCCACGATCGAGATGGCGATGAGCCGGTTCACCGAGATCGTGAGCCTCGAGGCCGAGGTGGAGGACCTGCAGGGGCGCCTGGAGGCTAGGAAGATCATCGAGCGGGCCAAGGGCGTGCTGCAGACCGAGCACGGCATGACCGAGCCGGATGCCTTCCGCTGGATTCAGCGCACCTCGATGAACCAGCGCCGGACGATGCGGGCGGTCGCCGAGGCCGTGCTGTCGGGTGAGGCGTTGCCGGGCTCGTGACCTCCGTGTCCGTGACCTCCGTGTCCGTGATCCCGGAAGCCGGGTGAGCGATTCGTCGCGGGCGTCTCTCGCGTCGATGGCCGGTTCGATCGGGCGGTGGACCCGGGCCAGATCGCGCACCGGTCGCGGGCGCGCGGCGCTCGCGGCTCTCGCCGTCCTGATCCTCGCGGTGCCCCCGGTCCTGGGGTTCACGCTGGCCGCCAGCCTTGGCGCCGGCGATGACGCCGGCGTCATCCGGGTCGCCACCCTCGGTGTGATGGCGCCGCTGTCCGGGGATCTCTCCACGGACGGGGTGAGCGCGCGCAACGCCGTCACGCTCGCGGTCGACGAGGCCAACAAGTCCGGGGCCATCCCGGGCTGGCGCATCGAGCTGTCCGCCCACGATGACTTGTCCCGTCCGGACAGGGGAGCGCAGGCCGTGGACGCCTTCGTGGCGAACAATCAGGTCATCGGCGTGGTCGGGCCGCTGAGCTCACTCGTCGCGAAGGTGTCCTTGCCCACGCTGAGCGCCGCGGGCATCCCCGTCGTCTCCCCGTCGAACGCGGACCCGACACTGACCGATTCCGGTTCCCGGCCGCGCACCCGGCCCTTCCCGTCCTACTTCCGCCTGGCCGGAACGGACGAGCGCCAGGCCCGGGTCGCCGCCGAGTACGCGGTCAGGACGTTCGGCCGCAAGCGTATCGCCGTCGTCGACGGCGAACCGAGATACGGCACGACCCTGGGCGCCCGCTTCGCGGCGCGCGCCGCCGCCCTCGGCGCGTCGGTGACATCGGTATACCAGGTCCGGGGGGACGAGACGGATGGATCCGAGATCGCCGGCACCGCGCGGGCGATTGAGGAGGACGCCCCCGATCTGGTCTATGTCTCGATGGGTGCGGCCTTCGCCGGGAAACTGCGGGCCCGGCTCGCCGACGCGGGAACGTCGATCCAGGTACTCGGTTCGGACGCGTTGCTCCAGTCCCGCTACACCGACGAGGCGAGGTCGGCGGCCGACGGCGACCTGATCATCGGTCCGCTGGTCCCGCCGACTCGGCTGCCGTCCTCAGGCGCCTTCGTCGCGGACTACTCCGACCGCTTCGGGGGACCGGCGGATGACGAGGGCAGTACCCGCCCAGGGGCCTCGGGCGGCGTGGAATCGCCTGGCACGAGTGGGCGGCCGAGTGGGACCCTGGGCCCGCGGGGCCAGGAGGACCCTGCGGACCTGCGGAGCCAGGAGGATCCAGCGGAGACCGCCTCGCCCGGCCGGGGCGCCACCACCACCCCGAGTGCGGTCCACGGCATCTTGACACCGGCATCGGCACCGGCATCGGGGTCGGGCCTGGAGGAGGGGCCCCACGGGCCGCCGGCCGCCGGTACCCGCGGCACGTCCGGGGTGAACGAGCCAGCCGCGGAGCTGGAGCTGCGGCGGGCCGAGGCCATCCCCGCGGTCGCGGCCTATGCGTACGACGCCGCCAGGGCGATCATCCGCGCAGCGGCCACGGTGCTGCCGGGCCGGACGACCGTGGACGCGGCCACCAGGCACGACCTCGTGACGGCGATCGGGAGCGGCTCGTTCGCGGGGATCACCGGCTCCGTCGCCTTCGACCGCTGGGGGGACACCCGATCGCCCACGGTCGTGCTCTACACGGTACTCGGCGGCAGATTCGTCCCGTTGAAGACGGAGAACTGACCGACCGGCGATGACGCTGCGGCGGCTGCCGCAATGGCTGCGGCGACCGGCATCCTCCGACCAGGCCGTTGCGGGTTCTGCCGGGTCGTTCGCTTCTCCGATCAGGTCGTTCGTTTTCGGACCCACCGGCGAAACCTCCTTCAAGTTACGACACGCTCACGTTGCGCTTCCCTTCCACCCCTCCGAAGGTTACGTTTTCGTCACTATCCGATTTCGATCGGTTGCCAAGATGCGGTGGCGGCGGACCGGGTTCTGACGCCGAGGGGGCGGTGGCGGCAGCGATGTGCTGTGGGAGGGCGTGTCATGACGGGTCCTGGACGGCGACGGGGCGTGCCCCGACCGAGCGTGACGCGGTGGGGGGCCCTCGGATCCGTGGGTGTGCTGACGGCCGCGGCCGTCCTTGCCGGCTGCGGCGGTGGTGCGTCCGGTGACGACGGGAAAAAGGAATACGTCATCGGCTTTCAGGGGCCGCTCTCCGGCGACAACCAGCAGCTTGGCATCAACGCCTACGACGGGGTGCTGACCGCCGTCGAGCTGGCGAACCGGCGCAAGGATCTGCCGTTCAGGCTGCGCCTGGTCGCCTCGGACGATCAGGGTATGGCCGAGCAGGGGCCCACCGCCGCACAGAAGCTGATCGACAATCCGAAGGTCATCGGCGTCGTCGGCCCCGTCTTCTCCGGACCGACGAAGTCGAGTGAGCCGCTCTACAGCAGGGCCGGGCTGCTGTCGGTCAGCCCGTCGGTCACCAATCCGGCGCTTACCGACCTCGGGTTCACCAGCTTCTACCGGGTCATCGCCCCGGACACCGTGCAGGGATCCGCCGCCGCGGAATACCTCGCCAAGGTCGTGAAGGTGGACAAGGTCTACTCTCTCGACGACCGGAGCGAATACGGCACCGGCTTGTCCGGATCGCTCGAGAAGGCCCTGACCGGCCGAGGAATCCGCGTGATCCACGACGGCATCAATCCGACGAAGGACTACACGTCCCAGGCCACGAAGATCCTCGCCGAGAATCCGGATGCCGTGTATTACTCGGGCTACTACGCGGAACTCGCGTTGCTGACCAGGGCGCTGCGCAGCAAGGGGTACACCGGGAAGGTCGTCAGCGGCGACGGCGCGAACGACGACCAGCTCATCCGCCAGGCCGGTGCCGGCAACGCCGAGGGAATGCTGCTGACCTGCCCCTGCGGTGACCCGAACAGCGATCCTGCGGCGGCGGGGTTCGTCGCCGACTACAAGACGATCAACGCCGATGCGCGGCCTGGAACCTATTCCGGCGAGGCCTATGACGCCACGAACGCCGTCATCGAGGTGCTGCGCGGGCTCGGTAGCGGCGCGACGCGGGAGGCCGTGCTCGCCCGGTTCGGCTCGGTCGACGTTCCCGGGGTCACCAAGCGCATCAGATTCCGGAAGAATGGTGAGGTCGAGGGTTCGACGGTCTACGTGTACGAGGTCCGGGCCGGGAAACGGACCGTGCTCGGCCCGGTCAGCTCCCTCGTCAAACCGTGACCCTCGTCAAACCGTGACCGGACGAACCTGACCGATCGGCGGACCTGACCGATCGGCGGACCTGACCGATCGGCGGAGCGACGTGACGGAGCGACGTGGTCGACGCGTCGGTCCGCCCGCTCGCGGCGAAACTGTCCGACCCACGGCCTAAACTCGCCGCGTGTCCGTCACCACTTCGTCCCCCACCTCGTCCCCGTCCGGGAGCCCGGCAGCGTCCGCCACTGTGGCCACCGCGGCCACTGTGGCCACCGCGGCCGGCCCGGCCGCGCCCTCGCCGAGTCCCGCGCCATCGAGCCCCGCGAAGCCGACCCCGGCGACGCCCCGGTTGTTACTGCTTGACGGGCACTCGCTGGCCTACCGCGCCTTCTACGCGCTGCCGGTGGAGAACTTCTCCACCACCACGGGCCAGCCGACGAACGCGGTGTACGGATTCACCTCCATGCTCATCAACGTCCTGCGCGACGAGCGGCCGACCCATGTCGCCGTGGCGTGGGACCTGCCGACCCCGACCTTCCGGCACACCCAGTACGCCGAGTACAAGGCCGGTCGGGCTGAGACCCCGGCCGACTTCGTCGGCCAGGTCAGCCTCATCCACCAGGTGTGCGACGCCCTCGCGGTGCCGGGGGTCAGCGCGCCGGGATACGAGGCCGACGACGTGATCGCCACGCTCGCGACCCTGGGCGCGGCCGAGGGGATGGACGTGCTGGTCGTCACGGGTGACCGTGACGCGCTGCAGTTGGTCGACGAGCGGGTGACGGTGCTGATGACCCGCAAGGGCATCAGCGACATGGTCCGCTTCACCCCCGACGAAGTGCAGGCGAAGTACGGCCTGTCCCCGGTGCAGTACTCGGACTTCGCGGCCCTGCGCGGGGATCCCTCCGACAACCTGCCGTCGGTGCCGGGGGTGGGGGAGAAGACCGCCACCAAGTGGATCCAGCAGTTTGGCTCGCTGGCCGAACTGGTCGACCATGCCGACGAGATCGGCGGGAAGACCGGGGCGTCGCTGCGCGCCCACCTGTCCGAGGTCATCCGCAACCGTTCCCTGACGGAGCTGTCCCGTGACGTGCCGCTCGACGTCGTCCCCGCCGGCCTGCGGATGCGGCCCTGGGACCGGGAGGCCGTCCACCAGCTGTTCGACACGCTGCAGTTCCGGGTGCTGCGGGAGCGGCTCTACGCGGCCCTCGCGATCGCGCCGCCTCCCGCCGACGAGGGGTTCGAGATCGAGCTGACCGTGCTCGGGCCGGGCGAGGTGGCCCGGTGGCTCGCCGAGCACGCCCACAGAGCCGGCCGTACCGGCCTGCACGCCCGGGGCACCTGGGGGCGCGGCACCGGCCTGCTCGCCGGTCTCGCGCTGGCCGCGGCCGGCGGTGCCGCGGCCTGGCTCGACCCGACGCTGCTCACCCCCGCGGACGTGGCGGCGCTGGGCGCCTGGCTCGCCGACCCGAACCAGCCGAAGGCCGCCCACGACGTGAAGGGGCCGATGCTGGCCCTGACCGAGCTCGGCCTGCCGCTCGCCGGCGTCACCAGTGACACCGCGCTCGCGGCCTACCTGGCTCTGCCCGGCCAGCGGTCCTTCGACCTGGCCGATCTCGTCGCCCGGTACCTGCATCGCGACCTGTCCGCCGACCCCGTCCCGGGCGGCCAGCAGCTGACCCTCGACGGCTCCGGCGAGGCCGACCAGGCGCACGCGGACGCCGTGCGGGCCCGGGCCTGCCTCGAGCTCGCCGACGCCCTCGACGCGGACCTTGAACGCCGCTCCGCTGCCACCCTGCTGCGGGACATCGAACTCCCGCTGGTCACGGTCCTGGCCGGCATGGAGCGGGCCGGCATCGCCGTGGACTCCGAGCACCTGGCCGAGCTGCAGAAGCGCTACGGCGGCGAGGTCAGCGCGGTCGCCGCGCAGGCCCACGAGATCGTCGGCCGGCCGTTCAACCTGGGCTCCCCCAAGCAGCTGCAGCAGATCCTCTTCGACGAGCTGGGCCTGCCCAAGACCAAGAAGATCAAGACCGGTTACACCACGGACGCCGACGCCCTCGCCTGGCTGGCGGTCCAGTCCGACCATCCGCTCCTGCCGGTGCTGCTGCGGCACCGTGACGTGGCCCGCCTCAAGACGGTCGTCGACTCGCTGATCCCCATGATCGACGACGCCGGGCGCATCCACACCACGTTCAACCAGACGATCGCCGCGACCGGCCGGCTCTCCTCCGCGGACCCGAACCTGCAGAACATCCCGATCCGGACGGCCGAGGGGCGCCAGATCCGCCGGGCCTTCGTCGTCGGCGCGGGCTACGAGACGCTGCTGACGGCGGACTACTCGCAGATCGAGATGCGGATCATGGCTCATCTCTCGGGTGACGAGGGCCTCATCGAGGCGTTCGGCTCCGGCGAGGACCTGCACACCTTCGTGGCCGCCGAGGCGTTCGGCCTGCCGGTCTCCGAGGTCGACCCGGAGTTGCGCCGGCGGATCAAGGCGATGTCGTATGGCCTGGCCTACGGGTTGTCCGCGTTCGGCCTCGCCGGGCAGCTCGGCATCGCGCCGGACGAGGCCCGGGAGCACATGGACGCCTACTTCGCCCGGTTCGGCGGGGTCCGCGACTTCCTGCGTGGGGTCGTGGAACGGGCTCGCAAGGACGGCTACACCGAGACGATCCTCGGCCGCCGTCGTTACCTGCCCGATCTGACCAGTGACAACTCCCAGCGGCGGCAGATGGCCGAGCGGATGGCGTTGAACGCGCCGATCCAGGGTTCCGCCGCGGACATCATCAAGATTGCGATGTTGGGGGTCGACCGGGCGTTGCGTGCCGGGGGGTACGCCTCCCGGCTGCTGCTCCAGGTGCACGACGAACTCGTCCTCGAGATCGCGCCCGGCGAGTACGAGGCGATCGAGCGGCTAGTCCGGGCCGAGATGACCTCCGCGTACACCATGTCGGTGCCGCTCGACGTGAGCGTTGGCGCCGGCCGCACCTGGGACGACGCGGCACACTGAGCGTTCCTGTCACTGAGCGTTTCTGTACCCCGGATGTCATTTTTGTGCCGAATTATTCCGCTGGTTTCCCGGATTTCCCGTCGTATCCGGTATCGGTCGAGGAATTGTACCGAGCCGTGAAATTGTATCGGTGCCGTGAAATCGCATCGGTGCCAGGAAACTGCTGGCCGTGATGTCGGTCACGCCGGATCGACGGCTATGTTGGAAGGAAACCTGACCCGGTCCTGTCGCCGTCGTGCACCGTGATCTCTCGGATGCGGGGTCGCCGCGACACCCGGGGCGACGTCCCGCTCGGTGCGGTTCGTCTCCGTTCGGCCCGCCTGATCCGCTCGGTCCGTTCGGTCGGGCTCATCGCGGGTCAGTGCGGGAGGAAGCTGTTTTTGATCAGCGGGCGTACGTTCGCCGGCCGTCGGCGTTTTCTCGTGGTCACCCCTGCGATCGCGGCGGTGCTCTTCCTGCTCGCCGGGTGCATTCCGGGCTCCCCGGGTTATCTGCGCTGGGGAAGCTGGCTGGGTCTGGTGGTCGCGGTCGGCAACACTGTCGTCGGGCTGGTGGCTAACCCGAGAGGGCGCTGGATTCCGCCCGTCGCCGTCGCCTCGCTCGCCGCCGCGCTCGCCTTCGCGCTGGCGAGCGCGGCGCCCGGCCGGAACGCGGACACCTACCTGACCTGGTTCCCGGTGCTGTGCGCCTATGCCGCTCTGGTCCCCGTCGGCTGGGCCGTCGCCGGCACCGCGGCCGTCTGCGGTGCCGTCGTCGCCGGCGTCATCGCCCACGACGGACTGGCCGAGGCCGCCGCGCCCATGTTCTCCACCATCGCCGCCGTCGTGCTCGTGGGCGCGGTGGCGAAGGCCCTGTTCCGTGAGGGCCTGCTGCAGACCCGTTCCGATCCCCTTACCCGCCTGGCCAATCGGGGCGGGACGATGGAAATCGGGCAGTCCGCCGTTGCGAAGATCAACGCCGCGGGGAACGAGGCTGTCCTCGTCCTGGTGGACCTCAACCGGTTTCACGAGGTCAACGATGCGCTTGGTCACCTCGGCGGCGACCAGCTGCTGAGGATGATTGCCGAGACGTTGCCGACCCTGACCCCGAGGCCGGTGTTCGTCGGTCGGGCCGGCGGGGACGAGTTCGCGCTGGTGTTCCGCGGACCCGAGATCACCCCGGCGCCGCCCCCCTCATCCGCCTCGCCTCCCTCATCCGCTTCACCCGTCCCGCTCGGCCCGTCGGGCGCGCCGGCCGTCCGCGGCCCCCTGCCCGCGGCCCTAGCTGCCGGGCGGCGGCGCACCCTGGGTCGGCGGGTCCTCCGCCAGATCCAGGGGCCCTTCCAGGTCTGCGGGGTCGACGTCGAGGTGGACGCCTCGGTGGGCATCGCGGTGGCCCCCCGCGACGGCGCGACCATGGCCACCCTGATGAGCTGCGCCGATGCGGCTCTGCTGCGGGCCAAGCGGGTCGGGGAGAGCGTGGGCCTGTGGGAGGCCGGCATCGCCGGGGTGCGGCCCGAGGAGATCGCGTTGAACGCCCAGTTGCGCGCCGCGATCGGCCGCGACGAGCTCGTTCTGTACTACCAGCCGGTCCAGTCGGCTCGGACCGGTGGGATCGTCGGTGCCGAGGCGTTGCTGCGGTGGCGGCACCCGAGCCGTGGGCTGCTCCCCCCCGGCGAGTTCCTGCCGATCGCCGAGCGGTCCCCCCTGATCGCGGACCTGACCCGGTGGGTTCTCGACGAGGCGCTGCGGCAGTGTGCCGCCTGGGACGTGGGAGGCCTGCACCTGCCGGTGTCGGTCAATCTCTCCCCCCGGATGCTGGTGCTCGACGACCTTCCCCGGGTGGTCTCGGACTCGATCGCCGCGCACCGGCTGGCCCCCGACGTCCTCACCCTGGAGATCACCGAGAGCGCCCTGGTCACCCAGCCCGCGCGTGCGGCGACGATGCTGGGTCAGCTGCGCTCCCACGGCGTGGCGCTCTCCCTCGACGACTTCGGCACCGGGTACAGCTCGATGGAGATCCTCAAGACGTTGCCGTTCGACGAGGTCAAGATCGACCGGGGGTTCGTCACGGACGTCCGGGGGAGCCTGCCCGACGCCGCGATCGTGCGTTCCGTGCTCGATCTGGGACATCGCCTGGGGCTGCGGGTCGTCGGTGAGGGCATCGAGGACGAACGGACCTTGACGATGATGGTCGACCTCGGCTGCGACCTGCTGCAGGGAGAGGCGATCTCGCCTCCGCTGCCGGCGGAGCGCATCCGCGAGCTGCTGCGGGCCCGGGCCGCGAAGGCGGGCAAGGTGGTTCCGGGCGGTGACGTCCGATGCCGCCGGGCGTGATGGTCCGAATTACCCGGATGCGCGGAATTACCCGGATGCGCGGACGGCGATGCCGACGGCCTGCCACGCCTCGGAGACGGCCTTCCGCGCGTCCGCACCGAACAGCAGGCCGGCCTGGCGCACGGTCACCGAGGCGAATGCGCGGAACGTCGTGTTCGGCCGGATCTGCGGTGCGCGCAGGGTCTCGTACCAGATGTGGCCGGCCTTCTCCCAGGCGTATTCACCAAGAGCCGTCGCGGCGAGGTAGAACGCCTTGTTCGGGATGCCCGAGTTGATGTGGACGCCGCCGTTGTCGGCGGTCATCCGGACGTAGCGGTCCATGTGGTCCGGGCTGGATGTCGTCGCCGAGCACCGGATCGTCGTAGGCGGTCCCGGGGGCCTTCATCGACCGCAGCGCGACGCCTTGGACGGCGTCGGTGAGCAGCTCGTCGCCGATCAGCCAGTCGGCCTTGCTCGGCGGTCTGGCCGCGGACGTACTGCTTCACCAGGGAACCGAAGACGTCGCTGATCGACTCGTTGAGCGCGCCGGACTGGTTCACATACATCAGCGCCGCCTCGTCCTCGGTGACGCCATGGGTCAGTTCATGACCGATGATGTCGAGTGACACCGTGAAACGCTTGAACAGCTCACCGTCGCCGTCGCCGAACACCATCTGGCGGCCGTTCCAGAAGGCGTTCTCGTAGTGGTCGCCGTAGTGCACGGTGGCGAGCAGAGCCATCCCCTCGTCATCGATGGAGCTCCGGCCGAGGACGTCGGAGTAGAACGCGAACGTCGAGCCCAGGCCGTCGTAGGCCTCGTTGACCGCCGTGTCGTCGATCGCGGCGCCACCCTCCTCGCGAACCACCGCACCCGGCAGGATCTCGGTTCGGATGCAGCGCGGAGCCGACCCCGACGGCGCAGGACCGTCCGCGCCCCCAGCTGGATGATCGCTAACGTGAGGCTGCCGAGGATCAGGAAGGTCATGTTCTCGTCGAGCCAGGTGACAACGCCGTGCGTCCATGGCGTCACGGCACGCGCCGCCGTCAGGTAGAGGGCCGAGGACAGCAGGGAGCCGGGAACCAGGAAGCGCAGGAACCGGCGCAGCGGGACGTCGCCGGCGCCGAGCACCGCGTCCACCGCCGCGTTGGTGTTCAGCAGGCAGAACCACAGCAGCGGGCGCTGGGTGCCGCGGCGGGACAGCGCCGCCACGACGCGGCCGGTGCTGAGGCGCCGTAGGAGCACCGAGCGGATGTTGTTGCGGGCCAGATCGAAGTAGCCGACGTCGATCAGCCCGCGGAAGAACGCGGCGATCAGCAGGGCGGGGACGAACGGCACCGTGCCGCCGACCAGCAGCAGGATCGCCCACGTGGGTCGCAGCGCGACGAGCAGCAACGGCGCCGAATCGGCGAGCGCCGGTGCCAGGGCGAGGCCGAGGGCACCGAGACCGAGCAGCGTGCCGGTGAGCAGGACCGGCCAGAGCCGGTGCGCGACCGGGGCAGCTTCCATCCGCACAGTCTGCCAAGTACGCGAGCTGCCAAGTACGCGAGGGCGCAGACGGGCGGACCGGTCGGGTGGCTGGCTCCGGGAGCTGGCAGACTCGGCGATGTGTTCACAGTAGGTCTGACGGGTGGCATTGGTTCGGGCAAGAGCGCGGTGTCGGCGCGCCTCGCGGCCCGGGGCGCCCTGCTGATCGACGCCGACCAGGTCGCCCGGGACGTGGTGGCGCCCGGCACCCCGGGGCTCGCCGCGGTCCTGGCGGAGTTCGGCACCGAACTGGCGAACGCGGACGGTGGCTTGGACCGCGAGGCGCTCGGCCGGATCGTGTTCGCCGATCCCGCCGCCCGTGGCCGGCTCGAAGCGATCGTCCATCCGTTGATCCGCGAGGAGACGGCGCGGCGCATGGGGGAGGTGCCACCGAGCGGGATCGCCGTGCACGACATCCCGCTGCTCGTCGAGGTGCACGCCGAGGGGACCTACGACGTGGTGCTGGTCGTCGAGGCGCCGCGGGAGCTGCGACTGCACCGCATCGAGGCCCGCGGCCTGCCCCGCGACCAGGCGCTGGCGCGGATGGCGAACCAGGCCACGGACTCCCAGCGCCGGGCCGTCGCCGACATCGTGGTGGACAACGGTGGGAGCCTGGACGACCTCGACGCCCGCATCGAGGAGGTCTGGCAGGACCTGCTGGCCCGCCGCGACGCCAAGGCCGCAGCCAAGACCGGGACCGTCGCCACGGATACCGTCGCCAGCGGCACGGATACCGCCGCCCCAGCCGGCTGATCGTGGCAGGCCGGCGCTCACGGCATCACTGCACGCCGGCGGCGCCCATGCCACGCAGCTCCTTCTTCAGCTCGGCGATCTCGTCGCGCAGCCGGGCGGCCAGCTCGAACTGCAGCTCCTTCGCCGCCTCGTGCATCTGGTCGTCGAGCTGGCGGATGAGCTGCGCGAGTTCGTGGGAGGGCAGGCCGGCGAGTTCGGCGGCGTACCGGCCGGCGGCACCCTCCCTGCCGGCGCGCGACTTCATCCCCGGAACCGGGGCCTTGCCGCGGGACTGCGACCGGCCGCCGCCGATCAGCTCGCCGTCGGCCGACTCGCGAACCATGTCGTCGAGGATGTCGACGACCTTCTTGCGCAGGGGCTGGGGGTCCAGCCCGCGTTCGGTGTTGTAGGCGATCTGCTTCTCGCGCCGCCGGTTCGTCTCGTCGATGGCGCGGCGCATCGACGGGGTGATCGCATCC
>NZ_CDWTMG010000010.1:0-35312 GCF_977945845.1 Frankia sp. CcMO1 | reverse complement strand
GAGACCCTCGCGGAGCAGGTTGATCCCGACGAGCACGTCGAACTCGCCGCGGCGCAGTTCGGTGAGCAGCTCCACCCGGCGCAGGGTGTCCACCTCGCTGTGCAGGTACCGCACCCGGATGCCGAGCTCGAGCAGGTAGTCGGTGAGGTCCTCGGCCATCTTCTTGGTCAGCGTGGTGACCAGGACCCGTTCGTCCCGCTCGGCGCGCAGCCGGATCTCGTGGACGAGATCGTCGATCTGCCCCTTCGTCGGCTTGAGCACGACCTCGGGGTCGAGCAGGCCGGTAGGCCGGATGATCTGCTCGACGACGCCGACGGACCGGCCCAGCTCGTAGGGGCCCGGGGTCGCCGACAGGTAGACCGTCTGGCCGATGCGACCGAGGAACTCCTCCCACCGCAGCGGGCGGTTGTCCATGGCGCTGGGCAGCCGGAACCCGTGCTCGACGAGGTTGCGCTTGCGGGACATGTCGCCCTCGTACATCCCGCCGATCTGCGGGACGGTGTTGTGCGACTCGTCGATCACCAGCAGGAAGTCGTCGGGGAAGTAGTCGAGCAGGGTGTGCGGCGGGCTCCCGGCCTCGCGGCCGTCGATGTGCCGGGAGTAGTTCTCGATGCCCGAGCAGAACCCGACCTGGCGCATCATCTCGATGTCGTAGGTGGTGCGCATCCGCAGCCGCTGCGCCTCCAGCAGCCTGCCCTGCCGCTCCATGGTGGCCAGCCGCTCGGCGAGCTCCGCCTCGATGCCGGCGATCGCCCGCTCCATCCGCTCCGGCCCGGCGACGTAGTGCGTGGCCGGGAAGACGTAGATCTCCTCCGCCTCGCGGACGACCTCCCCGGTCAGTGGATGCAGGTAGGTGAGCCGCTCGATCTCGTCGCCGAACATCTCGGCTCGGACGGCGAGCTCCTCGTAGACCGGGAAGATCTCCACCGTGTCCCCCCGGACCCGGAACGTCCCGCGGGTGAAGGCGAGGTCGTTGCGGGTGTACTGCACGTCGACGAAGCGGCGTAGCAGCAGGTCCCGCTCGATCTCGTCACCGACCCTCAGCCGCACCATCCGGTCGATGTACTCCTGAGGCGTGCCGAGTCCGTAGATACAGCTGACGCTCGCGACCACGACGACGTCCCGGCGGGTGAGCAGGCTCATCGTCGCCGAGTGCCGCAGCCGCTCCACCTCCTCGTTGATCGAGGAATCCTTCTCGATGTAGGTGTCCGTCTGCGCGATGTACGCCTCGGGCTGGTAGTAGTCGTAGTACGAGACGAAGTACTCGACGGCGTTGTGCGGCAGCAGCTCCCGGAACTCGTTGGCGAGCTGCGCGGCGAGCGTCTTGTTCGGAGCCATCACCAACGTCGGCCGCTGCAGGCGCTCGACCAGCCACGCGGTGGTCGCGGACTTCCCAGTGCCAGTGGCGCCGAGGAGAACGACGTCGGACTCGCCGGCCCCGACCCGCCGGGCCAGCTCGTCGATGGCGGCGGGCTGGTCGCCCGACGGGGAGAAGTCGGACACGACCTGGAATGGCGCCCGCGTCCGCTCGATGTCGATGGTGGGCCGTTCGAACGTTGTGCTCACGGCTCCTAGCACACCACAGGCCTCCGACAGTTTCCGCCCGGTCCCCCGCGCGCCCCCCCGGGACCGCGGGACCAGCCGCTGTCAGCCGGGGTGCGGTCAGTCGGCCGAGGGATCCCAGCCGATCAGCCGTGCCCCGAGCACGGCGGTCTGCAGGACGTAACGGTCGGTAGGCGAGGCCGGGTCGTGCCTGGTCAGGGCGTGGATACGGTCCAGCCGGTAGGTCAGGGCACGCACGGACAGGTGCAGCTGCCGCGCCGCCGCGAGCGCCACCCCGCCGGTGGTGAAGTAGGCGTCGAGGGTGTCGATCAGCGGACCGGCGCCGCCCCGCGCCGTGCGCAGCGGCGAGAGCACCGCGTCCACCAGTTCGGCCAGGGCCTCCCGGTCACGCAGCAGGACCTTGTAGATGAGCAGGTCGTCGGCGTGGACGACGTGCCCGTCGAGCCCGAGCCGCCCGGCGATGTCGACGGCGCCGCGGGCCTCCTCGAACCCGATGCGGATCCCGGCGACCCCGCTGCGCCCCCGGCTGACCCCCAGCCGCCAGACCAGCCCGGGCTCGGCCTGCAGCCGCCGGGCCAGCGCCGTCACCGCCGTCATCGTCGTCACCGCCGCGGCCGCTGTGGCCGCCGTGGCCGTGCCCTCCGCCAGCGCGAACGCCGGCAGCGGGGAGAATCCCGCGTCGCCGGTCTTCGGCAGGTCCGGGCGGCGACGCCCACGCGGCCGGGCTCCCGGCGCCGGCCGGCCGGCCGGGGAGGTGAGGTTCGCGGCGGCACCGGCCGGGAACCGGGTCAGGTCGTTCTCCTCGGGCATGAGGCAGACGAGCAGACCGTTCCTGGTGGCGACCAGCGGGTCGGTCGGACAGTGCTCCCGCAGCGTCGCCTCCGCCGACCGGGTCAGGCCGCGGCCGTCGAGAAACCGGCGGTTGCCCGCGACGACGACGACCACGTGCGGCGCCTCCAGGCGCAGGCCGAACGTACCGGCCCGTTCCAGTAGTTGCCCCACCTCCGACGTGCCGGTCAGCAGGTCGTCGACGAGCTCGCGGCGCAGCGCCTCCTCGAAGCGAGCCCGGGCGGTGCGGGCGGCCTCGTAGCCCTCGCAAACGGCGGCGACCACGTCGTCGCTGGCCCGCAGCACCGCCGAGGCCGCCGCCCGGGTCCTCGAGACGGCGCCGACGGCCTCGGCCATGGAGCGCGGGGCATCCGTGGGCTGACCGGGCTGTGCCGGGCCACTCGAAGCCCGGCCGAGCTCGCGGGCCGCCCGGTCGGCTGCCCGGACGGCCGGCAGCGACGGCCAGATCCGCCAGGTCGCAGAGAGGTAGAGGTCGACGAGGGCACGCAGCGCGGCGCCGGACTCCGTCGCCGTCCGGCCGAGCGCACGGAACGTATCCAGCTCCGCCGCGGACAGCCGCCGTCCGCTGTCTGCGGCGGAGGCTAGGACGTCGAGATAGTCCCCGAGCAGGCCGGCGTGCAGCCGGGCGTCGGCGGCGGCCAGCACGGCCGCCCGGGGGAGCCGGGTGAGGCTTGTCCCGGGCAGTCCCGCCGGGGCGTCGTTGTCGACCGCGGTGATCTCAGCTGGCCGGGCTACTTCCTCTACTTTCTCCATCTGCCGGTCTCCTCCCTCGATGATGCCGAACTTCGATGTTGCCGAACCTCGGCAACGAGATCGTAGGCAAAGTCGCAGACTCCCTGCGGTGTCTGCCGGGACGTTGAAGGGCAGGCTAGGCGTTGAGCATGTGTGACACCTGGTCGTGACCGCGGCCAGGTGAAGGGTGAAAGAACTCATTAGGAGCTCTGAGCGGACATGACCACCCATGACGCCACCCGACGGGGACATCTCCCGCCGATCACGGTGCGTCCGGGATTGGCTATCTCGGTGGCGATCGTCACCGTCCTCCTCTCCGCGATCACGCTGCCGGCCACCGTGCCCGGCCGGCCCGGATTCGCCTACCTGTCCGGCGGCCTGATCGGGGCGGGCCTGCTCGTGGGCGTCCTGCTGGCCGCCGATCTGATGCGGGCCCGGTCGGCCCGCCGGTCGGGGGTGACCGCTCTCGGCATCACCCTCGGCGCCTTCGGAAGCCGGCTGGTCCTGGCCGGCGCACCCGACCGCTCCGCGAGCGTGGTGGCTGCCCCGCGTCCGGCACCCCCCCACCCGGCATCCCGCGGCATCGATCTCGCGCCGCCGCCCGTGGTGGCCCTCGATCCCGCGCCGGGGATGGGCACCCAGGTCGGCACCCAGGTCGGCACCCAGGTCGAGGCGCGGATCGCGCGGGCCGGCCTGCTCGTCACCGCCGCCGCCGGGGCCCTGCTTGTCGTGCTCGGCGCCCTGGCACCCGCCGGCACCTGGGAACTGGCCGGGGAGGTGGCCCTGTGGGTGGGTACCTTCGCGCTGCTGGTGACCCTCGTCGACGTCCTCCCCTCCCCGCGCAGCTCCGGCGGTCGGTTGATTGCCGCCCGGGTGGAGCGCCGCACCGGCAGTCGTGCGCGCGCCGAGCAGGCCGCGGCCCGCGCCGGTGTGATCACTGGCTGGTCGCTGATCGCCGTCGGGGTGGTCGGGTCGTTCCTGGTTGGGCTCGTCGCGCTGTGGGCCGTCCTGCTGGGTTGGTTGGCGCTGGGCACCTCCCGGTTCGCCCAGGCGCAGCAGCGGGCCTACGTCGCGCTGGAGGGTCTGACCGTCCGGGACGTGATGAGCCCGCCGCCGCCGCCGTTGTCCGCTTGGACGACCGTCGCGAGCGCGCTGGACGAGGTCGTCCTGCCTTCGCGGAGGGCGGTGCTCGGGGTCGAGGACTTCGACGGATCCCTCGCCGGGGTGGTGCTGTTGCGTGACCTCGCCGCCGTGCCGATGGACGATCGAGGTCTCGCCCGGATCAACCGGGTCATGATTCCGCTGGAGATGGTTGCCACCGCCCGTCCGGACGAGCAGCTGACGGGCGTCACCGGCCGACTTCTGGAGCGGCCGGCCGCGGGCTGCGTCGTCGTCCTCGACGCCGCCCCGGATGACGGTCGCCTCCGCTTGGTCGGAACGGTGGGCCCGGTGGAGCTGAACCAGGCGGTGGAGACCGCCCCGCTGCGCGGGCGCGCCACCACGGTCCGCCCCGCCCACCCCGGCGGCTTCTGGCGCTGACCGCCCGCCGCGGCGGGCACCCGGCTCCCCTCCTACTCCTCGGCGTGACCATCGCCGGGTGAAGTGTGCTCTGACCGACTGCTGGCAACGGGGCCCGGTCGGTCAGGGCGACACCGTTTCGCGCCGCGTGCCCGCGGCGCCGCGTTCCGACACCACTGGAGATCACCTGTGTACGTGCCCCCCTGGGCCTGGGCCGCCTTCGTCGGCGTCCTGCTCACACTCCTGACCATCGACCTGCTGGCACATCGTCGGGCTCACGTCATCGGCTTTCGTGAGGCCGCGTGGTGGAGCGTTCTGTGGGTCTCGCTGGGCATCGGATTCGCCGGTGTCATCTGGGCCTGGCAGGGCCCGGGGCCCGCCGGCGAGTACGCCGCCGCGTGGCTGCTGGAGAAGAGCCTGTCCGTCGACAACCTCTTCGTCTTCGCGCTGATCTTTTCTTATTTCAAGGTGCCTCGCGCCTACCAGCACCGCGTCCTGTTCTACGGTGTGCTGGGAGCGCTCGTGCTCCGTTTCCTGTTCATCGCGGCCGGTATCGCGCTGCTCGAACGCTTCAGCTTTGTCATCTACGTCTTCGGGGCTTTTCTGCTCTACACGGCAGTCACGATGCTCCGGGGCAACGGCGTCGAGATGGATCCGGGCCGGAGCAGGGCGATCGCGCTGCTGCGCAAGGTCATTCCGGTCACCGACGACTATCAGGGGCAGCGTTTCGTGTTTCGGCGTGCCGGGAAGCTGGTCGCCACGCCGCTACTGGCCGTCCTCGTCATGATCGAGACCGCCGACGTCCTGTTCGCGTTCGACTCGGTGCCCGCTGCGCTCGGTGTGACCGACAAGGTGTTCCTGGTCTACACGAGCAACGCCCTGGCCATCCTGGGGCTGCGGTCGTTGTTCTTCCTGCTCTCCGGTCTGATGGATCGTTTCCACCACCTGGCGACGGGGCTCGCGTTCATCCTGGCCTTCATCGGCGTGAAGATGTTGCTCACCGACGTGTGGCACCCGCCGATCGCGCTGTCGCTCGGCGTCATCGCGGTGACATTGATCGTGGCCATCGTCTGGTCGCTGCGTACCACCCCGCCGGCCCCGCGGTCCGTGGCCGAGCCGGAGGGGGTGGCCGAGCCGCGGTCCGTGGCCGAAGGCTCCCAGGCGGCGCCCCGATGATCAGCGGGCGATGGGCCGGCGGGGTCGTCGCGTCGAGCGGCTTCTCTAACGCCGCCGCCCCGTCTCGGGTGAGCGGACCGTCCGGGGCGGTGGCCAGCGCCACGGCACTCGCCGTGGCCTGGCCCTCGGTGAGCATGATCGGCGCAAGGGCCGTGGTCTGGTCGGGAAAGTGCGACTGTTCACCCGGAGGCGGGCCGCCCGTGACGTCAGGCGGGTGACGAACCGGGCCCGGTTCGCCGCGCGTCCGGAAACATATCGAGGAATAGTGTCGCGACGCGCCGGGAACGAGGATGCCGGACAGCCCTGGCTCAGCGGTTATGCTGGTTCCGGCGGGTACTGCGGTACATCGGTGCACGTCCAGCCGCCGGGACGTATCTCTCTGACGCGGGCGAGGAGACGCGCGGGCGGGAATACTCGACGTTCCAGGGCCGATCGTGTGTACTCGTTCGGTGTGAGCTGTGGTCCTTCCTCGCCGATTCTTCCCGAAATTTCGCAGCTCGTTGCGGGCGCACTAGCCGAAGGCGGATGATGCACAGGCTGTTGGCGGTCGTCGTTTCTCACGGGGGATCGACGTCTCTGTACCGGTTGCTGACCACACTGGATGCCATGGAGGAATGCCGGGTATTTCTGGTGGAGAATGACGGGAAATCCCGGCATGATGCGTTGCCGGACGGTGTGCGCGTGATCCAGGGGCACGGGAACGTCGGATACGGTACCGCGGTGAACCTCGCTGTCCGCCGTGCCGTGGAGGACGGGCTGCGGCCGGAGTGGATCCTGGTGGTCAACAGTGACGTGACGGTCCCTGCCGACACCGCGACGATGATCCCGAAGCTGCTCGCCTGGGCCGCGTCGTCCGCCGACGTGGTCGGCTTCCCGATCCGCGGCATGGCGGGCGAGCGGGGGCGGGCGAGTGCCGTCCTGCCGCGCCCGCGGACGAACGCTTACACGGCGGTACGGGGCGAGATCGCCGCGGTGGAGAGGTGGCCGGAACTGCGCTATCCGGTCGGCGCCTTCTTCGCCGTCCGTTCGGAGATTTTCCTACGGCTGGGCGGATTCGACCCGTCGTACTGGATGTACTACGAGGAGACGGATCTGTTCGCCCGGTTGCACGCCGCGGGCGGGCGCATCGTCTGGGCGGACGACGCCTGGCCGGTCGTACATGTGGGCGGGGAGACCGTCGGGCGGTCCGGGCTGCTGTACGCCGAACTCGGCCGGTCGGCCGCCACCTATGCCCGGCGGCACCGTCACGACGTGGGCCGGTCGTGGACCGCGGTGCACGCGGCCCAGCTGACCGTCCTCGCCGCGCGCAAATTGGCCGTGGGCCGGTCGCATGACGCGTTGCGCGCGGTCCGGATCCTCTCCGGGCTGGTGAGCGGGCTGGCCCGGCCAGGCTGGGAGCCCGCGGTCAGCTCACGGTGGCGCGCCGTCCCGGCCGAGACGCGGCTGCGTCTCGGCCATCTCCGCCCGGTACCGCGGACGCCGCAGTAGCGGCAGGATGATCCGATCGGTGATCTTGCCGACGGCTTCCCCGGACAGTAGGCACAGCGTCAGCATCACCTCGTTCCGGAGGAGGTCTCAACGGACTGAGCGCATCCGTGGCGTGAGCGCGTCGAGGCCGAGCTCGCCATACCGGAGCCGGCCTCACCGCCGCCGTCACCAGCCGCGGGTGCGCCATTCCGCCAGGTGCGGGCGTTCGGCGCCGAGGGTGGTGTCGTGTCCGTGGCCCGGGTAGATCCAGGTGGTGTCCGGCAGTGGGCCGAAGATCTTGCGTTCGAGGCCGTCCATCAGCGTCGTAAAGGCCTGTTCGTCACCGAACGTGTTTCCAGGGCCGCCAGGGAACAGGCAGTCTCCGGTGAAGAGGTGGGGGGCGGCGGGATCGGCCTCGTAGAGCAGGGCGATGGATCCGGGTGTGTGCCCGACCAGGTGGATCACCCGAAGGGTGGCCGTCCCGACGGCGACCTCGTCTCCGTCGCGCACCTGCCGCGCGGTGGGCACCGGAATGGCCGGGGCGTCGTCCGGATGGGCGACCGTGCTGGCCCCGGTGGTGGTGACCACATCTGCGAGGGCCTGCACATGATCATCGTGCTGATGGCTGGTGACCACCGTCGCCAGCCCCGCGTCCCCGACGAGCCGCAGCAGCGTGTCGGCCTCGTTTGCCGCGTCGACGAGCAGCTGCTCCCCGGTGACCGGGCAGCGCAGCAGGTAGGCGTTATTGTTCATCGGGCCGACGGCGATCTTGGTGATCGACAGGCCTGGCAGGGTCCGTACGTCGGCCGGACCGCCGACCGTGACTTTCCCGGTGTACTCGGTGTAGCCGGTGCGGCTGGTGTCGCCGCCGTCGGCGTCGCTCATGGTGATCCTCTCCGGAGCGGATGGCGCGGATGGGACGGGAGCAGGGGATAGCTGCCGGTCGTTACGGTCCGTCAGGTGGCACCGGGAGATCTGATGCCTCTGACGCCTCCGAGGTCTCTACCGGATTCGACGGATTCGTCCGGCTGGTGGTAGGTGACCGCCCCCGGAAAAGTGCCGGTCCTCATCCGTAGCATGGCCACACTCGCCCAGGTCCGGTCTTACTGAAGATCATGAGGGTTTGTCGATGGCCGATCGTCTTGTCGTGCGTGGCGCGCGTGAACACAATCTCCGTGACGTCGACCTCGACCTGCCCCGCGACGGGCTGATCGTCTTCACCGGTATGTCCGGGTCCGGCAAGTCCAGCCTCGCCTTCGACACAATCTTCGCCGAGGGGCAGCGGCGCTACGTGGAGTCGCTGTCAGCCTATGCTCGGCAGTTTCTCGGGCAGATGGACAAGCCCGACGTCGACTTCATCGAGGGGCTGTCCCCGGCCGTCTCCATCGATCAGAAGTCGACCTCGCGCAACCCGCGGTCCACCGTCGGCACGATCACCGAGGTCTACGACTACCTGCGGCTGCTCTTCGCCCGCGCCGGCCGCCCGCACTGCCCGAAGTGCGGGCGGCTGATCTCCCGGCAGACCCCGCAGCAGATCGTCGACCGGCTGCTGGAGCTGCCCGAGGGCACCCGCTTCCAGGTGCTGGCCCCGGTGGTGCGTGGCCGCAAGGGCGAGTATGTCGACCTGTTCGCCGAGCTGCAGAGCTCCGGGTTCGCGCGGGCCCGCGTCGACGGCACGGTGGTGCCGCTCACCGATCCGCCGAAGCTGGAGAAGCAGCGCAAGCATACGATCGAGGTCGTCGTCGACCGGCTCGCGATCAAGCCGTCGGCGAAGCGGCGGCTCACCGACTCGGTGGAGACGGCCCTGAAGCTGGGCGGCGGGCTCGTCCTGGTCGACTTCGTCGACCGCGACGCCGACGACCCCGAGCGCGAGCGGATGTACTCCGAGCATCTGGCCTGCCTCTACGACGACCTCTCCTTTGAGGAGCTGGAGCCGCGGTCGTTCTCGTTCAACTCGCCATACGGTGCCTGCCCCGAGTGCACCGGGATCGGGACCCGCAAGGAGGTCGACCCGGAGCTCGTCGTGCCCGACCCCACCCTGTCGCTGGCGCAGGGCGCGGTGGCCCCCTGGTCGGGCGGCCACAACAAGGAGTACTTCGAACGGTTGCTCACGGCCCTTGCCGAGGACCTCAGCTTCAAGATGGACACCCCGTGGGAGGGGCTGCCCGAGCGGGCCCGCAAGGCCGTGCTGTACGGCAGCGGCGACACCGAGATCCACGTCGGCTACACCAACCGCTACGGCCGCAAGCGTTCCTACTACACCTCCTTCGAGGGCGTGATCGGCTTCCTGGGCCGCCGGCACCGCGAGGCCGAGTCGGACAGCAGCCGGGAGCGGTACGAGGGCTACATGCGCGATGTCCCCTGCCCGGGCTGCCGCGGCGCGCGGCTGAAGTCGGAGTCACTTGCGGTGACGCTGGGCGGTCGGTCGATCGCCGAGGTTTCGGGTATGGCGATCGGTGAGTGCGCCGTGTTCCTGCGCGGGCTCGACCTCACCGAACGGGAGCGGGCCATCGCCGGCCGGGTGCTCAAGGAGGTCGACGCGCGGCTGACGTTCCTGCTGGACGTGGGGCTGGACTACCTCTCCCTCGACCGGGCCGCCGGCACCCTGGCGGGCGGCGAGGCACAGCGCATCCGGCTGGCCACCCAGATCGGTTCCGGGCTCGTCGGGGTGCTGTACGTGCTCGACGAGCCGTCGATCGGCCTGCACCAGCGGGACAACCGCCGGCTCATCCAGACCCTGCTGCGGCTGCGCGACCTGGGCAACACGCTCATCGTCGTCGAGCACGACGAGGACACGATCCGCGCCTCCGACTGGGTGGTCGACATCGGCCCCGGCGCCGGCGAGCACGGCGGTCGGGTCGTCGTCTCCGGGCCGGTCGAGAAGCTGCTCGCCAGCGAGGAGTCGATGACCGGCGCCTACCTGTCCGGGCGGCGCCGGATCCCGGTGCCCGACATCCGCCGGGTGCCGACCAAGGGCCGGGCACTGACCGTGCACGGGGCCCGGGAGCACAACCTGCGTGACGTCACCGTGTCGTTCCCGCTGGGCTGTTTCGTGGCGGTCACCGGGGTGTCGGGCTCGGGGAAGTCCACCCTCGTCAACGACATCCTCGCCGCCGTCCTGGCGAACAAGCTCAACGGCGCCCGGGAGGTGCCGGGCCGGCACCGCACCGTCAGCGGGCTCGACCATCTCGACAAGGCGGTCCGGGTCGACCAGTCCCCGATCGGACGCACGCCGCGGTCCAACCCCGCCACCTACACCGGCGTGTTCGACCACATCCGCCGGCTGTTCGCCGAGACGACTGAGGCGAAGGTCCGCGGCTATCTGCCGGGCCGGTTCTCGTTCAACGTCAAGGGCGGGCGGTGCGAGGCGTGTTCCGGTGACGGCACCCTCAAGATCGAGATGAACTTCCTGCCGGACGTGTACGTGCCGTGCGAGGTCTGCCACGGCGACCGGTACAATCGGGAGACGCTGGAGGTGCACTACAAGGGCAGGAACATCGCCGAGGTGCTCGACATGCCGATCGAGGAGGCGGCGGAGTTCTTCGCCGCGGTGCCGGCCATCGCCCGGCACCTGCGGACGCTGAACGACGTTGGCCTGGGGTACGTCCGGCTCGGCCAGTCGGCGCCGACCCTGTCCGGCGGCGAGGCGCAGCGGGTCAAGCTCGCCTCGGAGCTGCAGCGGCGCTCTACCGGCCGGACGGTCTACGTGCTCGACGAGCCGACGACCGGTCTGCACTTCGAGGACATCCGCAAGCTGCTCGGCGTGCTCGGCCGGCTGGTCGACGCCGGGAACACGGTCATCGTGATCGAGCACAACCTCGATGTCATCAAGACGGCGGACTGGATCATTGACCTGGGGCCGGAGGGGGGCACGGGAGGCGGCCGGGTCGTCGCGCAAGGGCCGCCCGAGGCCGTGGCGGCGGTCGAGGAGAGCCACACCGCGGTCTTCCTCCGGGAGATCCTCGGTGACCGGGTCGCCGAGGTGGGACCGGTCCCGCCTTCTCAGGCTTCTCAGGTCTGCAGCAGGTCCGCGAGGACGGCGTCCAGCTCCTGTTCGGTGTGCTCCTGACCGGTCGGGACAAGTCGCTCGGTGCGGTCCAGGAAGCTGCGCAGCGACGACGCCGCGACCACCACCACGGACCGGCGGTCGCCGTGCACCAGGTCGAGCCGCACGCCGCGCCGATCAGCGTCGGGACCGATCCGGACGTCCCCGTCGCCCACCGCCGTCTCCAGGCCGGCGCGCAGGGTGTCGCGTGGTGCGACCCAGCTGCCCTGCGGCAGCGCGGGATGTTCCGGCCTGGACACCAGCGTCATGGACACAGCCAACGGGTCGCGGGCGCCCCAGCAGATCTGGAACACGGTGATCCGCCCACGGCTGGACGCGTCGTCCACGACGAACTCCGCCGTGACGTCCTTACCAAGCACGCGCTGGCTCCCTCGGTTCGCTTGCCCGATGTGTCGAGGGTCGCAGCCCTCCGCCCCGGACGCCAGCGGGGGCTCCCGAAACAGCGGAAGGTGTGTAATCGGTCACGACACTGCCGGGTGGCCGTCGCCGCTCGTCACCCTACCGCCACCATCGGAGGGAACCCGCTGCCAAGCCCGCACGCTATGCGTGATGAAATGGTTACGTGCAGGTGCTGCTTGCTCGGGATGAAGGTCGCCGTAGGCTCGCTTCATGGCTGATCCGGCGTCCTACCGGCCCGCCCCGGGCTCGATCCCCGAGACACCCGGTGTCTATCGTTTCCGTGACGAGCACGGTCGCGTGCTCTATGTCGGCAAGGCCAAGAACCTGCGGGCCCGGCTGGCCAACTACTTCGCCGAGTTGCACACCCTCCATCCGCGCACGCAGCACATGGTCTCCTCGGCGAGCTCGGTCGACTGGACCGTTGTCTCGACCGAGGTCGAGGCCCTCCAGCTCGAGTACACGTGGATCAAGGAGTTCGACCCGCGCTTCAACGTCCGCTACCGCGACGACAAGAGCTACCCGAGTCTCGCCGTGACCCTCCACGAGGAGTTCCCGCGCCTGCAGGTCATGCGGGGACCCAAGCGCAAGGGTGTCCGGTACTTCGGCCCGTATGCGCATGCCTGGGCCATCCGGGAGACCCTCGATCTGCTCCTGCGGGTCTTCCCCGCCCGCACGTGCTCGGGCGGGGTCTTCAAACGGGCCGCGCAGGTCGGACGGCCGTGCCTGCTCGGGTACATCGACCGGTGCTCGGCACCCTGCGTGGGACGGGTCGACGCGGCCACCCACCGGGAGATCGTCGAGGACTTCTGCGACTTCATGTCCGGGCAGGCGGGCCGTTACCTGCGTCGGCTCGAACGGGAGATGCAGCAGGCGGCGCAGGCCCAGGAGTACGAACGCGCCGCGCGGCTGCGCGACGACATCGGCGCCCTGCGCCGTGCGGTCGAGAAGCAGGCCGTGGTCCTGCCCGACGGCACCGACGCCGACGTCATCGCCTTCGCCGAGGACGAGCTGGAGGCCGCCGTCGCGGTGTTCTACGTGCGTGGCGGGCGGGTACGCGGCCAGCGGGGCTGGGTCGTCGACAAGCTCGACGAGGTCACGACCGCGGACCTCGTCGAGCAGTTCCTCACCCAGGAGTACCTCGACGGCACGGGAGCGGCCTCGACCGGGACCGCTGGTTCGACGGTGCCCACGACCACCGCGGGATCCCAGGGGGAGGGCATCCCCCGCGAGATCCTGGTTCCCGCCCTGCCGCCCGGCGTCGAGGCGGTCACCGAACTGCTCGGCGCGGCCCGGGGCAGCCGCGTCGAGGTCCGCGTGCCCCGCCGCGGGGACAAGCGCACCCTGCTCGAGACGGTGGAGCGCAACGCCAAGCAGGCGTTCGCGCTGCACCGGACGAAGCGGGCCAGTGACCTCACCGCCCGCAGCCGTGCCCTCGCCGAGCTTCAGGAGGCCTTGGAGCTGCCCGACGCGCCGCTGCGCATCGAGTGCTTCGACGTCTCGAACACCCAGGGCACGAACGTCGCGGCGAGCATGGTCGTGTTCGAGGACGGCCTGCCGCGCAAGTCCGAGTACCGCAGGTTCGCGATCCGCGGCATCGCCGGCCGGGAGGGTGCCGGCCGGGACGGGGCTGCCGGGGACGGGGCTGCCGGGGACGACGTGGCGAGCATGTACGAGACCATCCACCGGAGGTTCTCGCGCTACCTCGCCGAGCGGTCCCGCGTCGGCGAGCTTGCCGACATCGCCGACATCGCCGACGCGCCGGATGCCGCGCAGCCGATCGATCCGGGGACCGGGCGGCCGCGCCGGTTCGCCTACCCGCCGAACCTCGTCGTGGTGGACGGCGGGGCGCCCCAGGTGGCCGCGGCGGCCCGGGCGCTCGACGAGCTCGGCATCGACGCCGGCCCCGGCGGGGTGGCGCTGTGCGGGCTGGCGAAGCGGCTGGAGGAGGTCTGGCTGCCGGGCACCGCGGACCCGGTCATCCTCCCGCGGACGTCCGAGGCGCTCTACCTGCTGCAACGGGTACGCGACGAGGCACACCGCTTCGCCATCGCCTACCACCGGCAGAAGCGGTCCACGGCCATGGTGGCCTCCGCCCTCGACGAGGTCCCCGGCCTGGGTGACACCCGGCGCAAGGCCCTGCTGCGCTACTTCGGTTCGGTGGCGAAGGTACGGGCGGCGAGCGCCGAGCAGATCGCGCAGGTGTCCGGCATCGGCCCGCGGACGGCGGCGGCGATCGTCACCGCGCTGGCCCGGTCGGCGCCGGGCCGCGCCGACGCGCCCGCCCCCGTCGTCGACCCGCACACCGGAGAGATCCTCGACGCGGAGACCGTCTCATGACCACCCCGACCCTGGATTTGGCGATCATCACCGGGCTGTCCGGCGCCGGGCGCAGCACCGCGGCGAAGTGCCTGGAGGACCTGGGCTGGTTCGTCGTCGACAACCTTCCCCCGGAGCTGCTGTCCACCATGGCTGAGCTGGGCCGTCGTTCTGGTGGGACGGTCAGCCGCATCGCCGTCGTGGTGGACGTGCGGGGCCGGCCGTTCTTCTCTGACCTGCGCGCCGCGATCGCGGCGCTCGACGCGCGGGGCATGCATCCCCGGATGCTGTTCCTCGAGGCCAGCGACGATGCGCTGATCCGCCGGTTCGAGCACGTCCGCCGCCCGCATCCGCTGCAGCGCGACGAGCGGGTGGTCGACGGCATCAGCCGGGAACGGATTCTGCTCGCCGAGCTGCGCGGCGAGGCTGACCTGGTCCTCGACACCACCGACCTGAACGTCCATGAGCTGCGGTCGAAGATCGACGCCGCGTTCGGGCAGCCGAACGCCAACCGGCTCAACGCCACGGTGGTGTCGTTCGGGTACAAGTACGGACTTCCGCTGGATGCGGATCTCGTCGCCGACTGCCGGTTCCTGCCCAACCCGCACTGGGTGGAGGCGCTGCGCCCGTTCACCGGCCGCGATCCGCAGGTGCGCGACTATGTGCTGGCCCAGCCGGGAGCGCAGGACTTCCTCGACCAGTACGCGGCGCTGCTCCGCCTGGTCGGCGAGGGCTACGCCCGCGAGGGCAAGCGGTATCTCACGCTGGCCGTCGGGTGCACCGGCGGCAAGCACCGTAGCGTCGCGATCGCCGAGCAGCTCGGCACCCGGCTCGCCGCGGGCGGCGTGGGGGTCCGGGTGGTGCACCGTGACCTGGGACGGGAGTGAACCATCCGTGAACCTCAGTGGCGTAGCCGCGCGCTCCGACGGTCCGGACCGGGCACCGGCGGTCGTCGCCTTCGGCGGCGGCCACGGGCTCGCCGCCTCGCTCGCCGCGCTCCGGCAGATCACCTCGGCGCTTACCGCCGTGGTGACCGTCGGTGACGATGGTGGATCCTCCGGGCGGCTGCGCGCGGAGCTCGGTGCGCTGCCCATGGGCGATCTACGAATGGCCCTGGCCGCGCTGGCCGGACCGGACGGATGGTCGACCACCTGGGCGGGCGTGTTCCAGCACCGGTTCGGCGGCGACGGGCCGCTCGCCGGGCACGCGGTCGGCAACCTCGTGCTCACCGCGCTCGCCGAGCGCACCGGATCACCGGTGGCCGCGCTCGACCTGGCCGCCGCCCTCCTCGGTCTGCGGGGGCGGGTGCTGCCGCTGTCGACCAGGGGCATCGACATCGTCGCCGACGTCGTGGGGCTGGATCCGGGGGCGCCCACCGCCGAGGTCGAGGTGCGCGGGCAGGCCGCGGTGGCCACGACCGGTGGACGGGTCGTGGGTGTCCGGCTGTCGCCGGCGGCACCGCCGGCCTGTCCGGAGGCGGTGGCCGCGGCGGGCGCGGCCGACTGGATCATCCTTGGGCCGGGATCGCACTACACGAGCATGCTGCCGCATCTGTTGGTTCCTGGGATGAACCGGGCGATTGCGATGTCCCGGGCGAACCGGGTGATGGTGTTGAACCTGGCCGCCCAGCCGGGGGAGACCGAGGGATACACCCCCCAGGCCCATCTCCACTCCCTCGGCCGGCACGTTCCCGGCCTGCGGCTGGACGTGGTGATCGCCGATCCGACCGCGGTGCCCGACCCCGACCTGCTCGCCCGGGCGGCGGCGGACGTCGGCGCCCGGCTCCATCTGGCGCCGGTGCGGATCCCTGGCGCGCCCGTGCACGACCCGGTCCGGCTCGCCGCGGCCTTCCGCGCGGTGTTCGCGGGACTCCCGGAGGCGACCCGCCCGGCGCCCGCGTCCCGGCGGCCGGTCACGCAGTACTCATCGTCCGGCGGACCGGTCCGCCGGACCCCATCCGGTGAAGCCAAGGAGTGATCGGTGTGGCGGCGATGACGGCCACCGTCAAGGACGAACTGAGCCGGCTGCGGGTCGCGAAGCCCTGTTGCCGGCGGGCCGAGATGGCAGCCCTGCTGCGCTTCGGTGGGGGGCTGCACATCGTCGGTGGTCGCATCGTGGTCGAGGCGGAACTCGATACCGGCGCGACCGCCCGCCGGTTGCGTCGCGAGATCGCCGAGGTCTTCGGCTTCCCCTCGACGGTGGCCGTGCTGGCCGCCGGTGGGCTGCGCCGCTCGGTGCGCTACATCGTGCGCGTCGAGCGGGACGGCGAGCAGCTCGCGCGGTCCACCGGCCTGCTCGACCAGCGTGGCCGCCCGGTGCGCGGGCTGCCGCCGCAGGTGGTCACGGGCTCCGCCTGTGACGCCGCGGCGGCCTGGCGGGGCGCGTTCCTCGCCCACGGTTCACTGACCGAGCCGGGTCGGTCCTGCTCGCTGGAGGTGACCTCGCCCGGTCCGGAGGCCGCGCTGGCCCTGGTCGGCGCGGCGCGCCGGCTGGGGGTCCAGGCCAAGAGCCGGGACGTGCGCGGCGTCGACCGTGTCGTCATCCGCGACGGCGACGCGATCGGCGCGCTGCTGACCAGGATCGGTGCGCATGACAGCCTGCTCGCCTGGGAGGAACGGCGGATGCGCCGGGAGGTCCGGGCGACGGCCAACCGGCTGGCGAACTTCGACGACGCCAACCTGCGCCGCTCCGCCCGGGCCGCGGTGGCCGCCGGCGCCCGGGTGCAGGCCGCGATGCGCATCCTCGGCGACGACGCCCCGGAGCACCTGCTGGCGGCCGGCCGGTTGCGCCTCGATCACGCGCAGGCCTCCCTGGAGGAACTGGGCGCGCTCGCGGACCCGCCGCTGACCAAGGATGCGGTCGCCGGCCGGATCCGCCGGCTGTTGGCGCTCGCCGACAAGAGGGCCAACGCGCTCGGTATCCCCAATACCGAGGCGAGCGTCTCCCCGGATCTCCTTGAGAACGCTTGAGCAACAGCGGCCCAGATCGTACCCAGACAGTTCATACCTGTAATGTGGAAAACTGGCCCAGTAGCACCATCGGGATCGGATGGCTCTTCGGGGCTCTTCGGGGTGGGGCCTGCCCGTGGGGCGCCCGCCTGGCCGGTTCGGCCGGCGTCAGCGCGGGCCCACGGAATCTGCCCGGCCCCCGGCCCTGCGGAGGCGCACCGGCGGTGCGGCAGCGCAGCGATGTGATGGGATGTAGTTTCCGGGTGGGGCGTGCCCGCATCGTGTGAGGAGACCAGCATCGCACGGTTCGGATTCCCGCCGATGATGTGCAAACTCGTTAGGCTCCTGCCTTGACAGCGCCACATGAACGACAGTGCCACATGAACGAGAACGTCACAACCGAACGACGACGTCGTGACGGAACGACGGCGTGACTATCGAAACGACGAGACAAGACGGTAGGGAGTCCTGGACGTGGCTACGCGGGTGGGTGTCAACGGCTTCGGGCGAATCGGTCGTAACTTCTGGCGGGCGCTCGCGGCGAGCAACCGGAACGATCTCGAGATCGTCGCGGTCAACGACCTGACCGACAACAAGACTCTTGCGCATCTGCTCAAGTACGACACCACGCTGGGTACGCTGCCTGCTGCGGTCGGTGTCGTCGACGAGGGTATCCGCGTCGGTGACACCGTGATCAAGGTGCTGGCCGAGCGCGACCCGGCGGCGCTGCCCTGGGCCGATCTGGGTGTGGACGTTGTCATCGAGTCCACCGGCCGCTTCACCAAGGCGGCGGACGCGGGCAAGCATCTGCAGGCCGGCGCCAAGAAGGTCATCATCTCGGCGCCGGCCAAGGACGAGGACATCACCGTGGTGATAGGCGTGAACGACGATGCCTACGACCCGGCCAGGCACCACATCCTGTCCAACGCTTCCTGCACGACGAACTGCGTCGCGCCGATGGCGAAGGTGCTCGACGAGGCCTTCGGCATCAGCCAGGGGCTGATGACCACCATCCACGCCTACACCAACGACCAGGTCATCCTGGACTTCCCGCACTCGGACCTGCGGCGGGCGCGGGCGGCGGCGCAGAACATCATCCCGACCACCACGGGTGCGGCGAAGGCCACCGCGCTGGTCCTGCCCCACCTCAAGGGCAAGCTCGACGGGCTGGCGATGCGGGTGCCGGTCCTCGACGGCTCGGTCACCGACCTGGTGGCCACCCTGGACAAGAAGGCCAGCAAGGAAGAGGTCAACGCGGCGTTCAAGGCGGCGGCGGAGGGCCCGCTGAAGGGCTACCTTGTCTACACCGAGGACCCGATCGTCTCCTCCGACATCGTCAACACCCTGGCGTCCTGCACGTTCGACTCGCTGCTGACGATGTCCGCCGGCAATCAGGTGAAGATCGTCGGCTGGTACGACAATGAGTGGGGCTACTCCAACCGGCTGGTCGACCTGACCGCGCTGGTCGCCGCGCGCCTCTAGGCCCGCGCGCCGCTCTAGGCCCGCACGCCGCCGGCTGGCGAAACCCGTCGGGCGGCGCCGGTCCTCCCCGGCCCTTCCTCGACAATTTCTCTCCCCGATGGAGTAACGAAGCGTGAGGACGATCGACGACCTGCAGGTCGCCGGGCACCGGGTGCTGGTCCGCAGCGACCTGAACGTGCCGTTGGACCGTTCCGGTGACACCCCGCGCATCACCGACGACGGCCGGGTCCGCGCCAGCGTCCCGACCATCGCCGCACTGCTGGACCGGGGCGCCCGGGTGGTCGTGAGCTCGCACCTGGGCCGGCCGAAGGGCGAACCGGACCCGAAGTACTCCCTGGAGCCGGTGGCGGGTCGGCTCGCCGAGCTGCTGGGCCGGCCGGTGGCGTTCGCCGGCGACGGCAGCGGTGACATCGCCGGTGCGCATGCCCGCGAGGTGGTCGCCGGGCTCGGGGACGGCGAGGTGGCGCTGCTGGAGAACCTGCGCTTCGCCGCCGGGGAGACCAGCAAGGACGCGGCGATCCGCGCGGCCTTCGCCGACGAGTTGTCGGCGCTCGCCGAGTTCTACGTCGGGGACGCCTTCGGCGCGGTCCACCGGGCCCACGCCAGCGTCGCCGACGTCCCGAAGCGGCTGCCGCACGCCGCGGGCCGGCTCGTGCTCACCGAGCTGGAGGTGCTCCGCCGGCTCAGCAGCGACCCGGCGCGTCCCTACAGTGTCGTGCTCGGCGGGTCCAAGGTGTCCGACAAGCTCGGCGTGATCCGCGCGCTGCTGCCCAAGGTCGACACGTTGCTCGTCGGCGGAGGGATGTGCTTCACCTTCCTGGCGGCGCTCGGTCACGGGGTCGGCGGGTCGCTGCTGGAGACCGAGATGATCGAGACGTGCAAGGAGCTGCTCGCCGAGGGCGGGGAGCGGATCGTGCTGCCGACCGACGTCGTCGTCGCGGACAGGTTCGCCGCCGACGCGGACACCGCCGCCGTCGCGGCTGGCGCCATCCCCGCCGGCTGGCTCGGGCTCGACATCGGCCCGGCGTCGACGGAGCTGTTCGCCGCGCGGCTGGCCGGAGCGGCTACGGTCTTCTGGAACGGGCCGATGGGTGTGTTCGAGCTCGCGCCGTTCGCCGCGGGCACCCGGGGGGTGGCCGAGGCGGTCGCCGCCGGCAAGGGGTTCTCCGTCGTGGGTGGCGGAGACTCCGCCGCGGCGGTCCGCACGCTCGGCATCCCGGAGGATGCCTTCAGCCACATCTCGACCGGCGGCGGCGCGAGCCTGGAATACCTGGAGGGCAAGACGCTGCCCGGGCTCGCGGCCCTCGATGTCTGACTTCCGCGGGACGCCCGGCGCCGGGGCCGGCTGATGGCACTGCTGGGCCGGGGAAGATCTGAGCGAGGTTCCGAGCGAGGTTCCGACAGGGGATCCGGGAAGAACAGGGGATCCGGGAAGGACGAGGACGGCGTGGGCAAGGACAGATCGGCGAAGGGCGCTGCCGGCTCGAAGGGCGCCGTCGGTGTCAAGGGCACCGGCCGACGGGCGCTGGTGGCCGGCAACTGGAAGATGAACCTCAATCACCTCGAGGCGATCGCGCTGGTGCAGAAGATCGCCTTCGATCTCAAGCCCGCCGAGCTGGAGACCGTCGAGGTCGTCGTTCTCCCACCGTTCACCGATCTGCGCAGCGTGCAGACCCTGGTGGACGGAGACAAGCTCGCCATCGCCTACGGGGGGCAGGACCTCTCCCCGTACGCGTCGGGTGCGCACACCGGTGATATCAGCGGGGCGATGCTGGCCAAGCTCGGCTGCGACTACGTCGTCGTCGGGCACTCCGAGCGCCGGGCCGGCCACCACGAGGACGACGCGCTGGTGGCGGCCAAGGCGAAGGCGGCCTTCTCCGTGGGGCTCACCCCCATCCTGTGCGTGGGGGAGCCCGAGGAGATCCGGGCCGCCGGCACCCATGTTGAGCACGTGCTGCGTCAGCTCGAGCAGTCGCTGGCTGGCATCACCGCCGAGCAGGCCGCGACGATCGTCATCGCCTACGAGCCGGTGTGGGCGATCGGCACCGGCCGCACCGCCTCCGCGCAGGACGCCCAGGACATGTGCGCGGCGGTCCGCGGCCAGCTGGCCAGGCAGTACGGCGATGAGATTGCCGCTGGGACCCGTGTCCTCTACGGCGGCTCGGTGAAGGCGGCGAACGCCGGCGAGCTGTTCACCATGCCGGATGTGGACGGCGGGCTGGTCGGCGGGGCGAGCCTGGTCGCCGAGGAGTTCGTCGGCATCGTGCGCAGCGGGCCGCCGGCCTGACGGCGGACGCGTCTGTGTACTCGCCCTGCCGCCGGCCGTCCCGGTGCCGGACCAGGCGAAGCACCGTCGGTGGGAGCGGATACTGTTGCGTGGCGACGTGCCCGGCCCGCCCGATCCCCTCGAGGCGTGCCGGTTCCACCCACGTTGCTGGAAGGCCGAGGAGGTGTGTAGGACAGTGGAACCGCCCTTGTCGGAGGTTCGGCCTGGGCACCGGGTGGCCTGCCACTTCCCCGAGGAGCGGGAGCTGGTCTAGATGACGATCGGTCTGTCGATCGCCCTGATTGTCGCGAGTATTCTGATGATCATGCTTGTGCTGTTGCACCGGGCCAAGGGAGGCGGGCTGTCCACCCTGTTCGGCGGCGGCGTGTCCTCGTCGCTGGGTGGGTCCTCGGTCGTGGAGAAGAACCTCGACCGGTTGACCATCGTGGTTGGGATCATCTGGTTCACCTGCATCGTCGGTCTCGGTCTGCTGCTGAAGAATTGAACGCCCAGTTCGGCCCGCGTCCTGGTCCCGGCCGCGGGAGTGGTCGCGGCCGTGGAGGCCGGCTGCCCCGCCCCCTGTCCGTGCTCGCCACGGTTCTGCTCGCCACGGTCCTGACCGCCACGGTGACCGCCTGCAGCGGCGGCGGCTCGGGGGGCGGATCGCGTGAGCTCGCCGCCAGTCCCACCCCGGCGGCGACCGCCACGCCCCCTCCGCCCGACAAGCCGGGCGGCACGCTGCGGATCGTCACCCAGTGGATGCCCAGCGGCGATCCCGGCTGGGCCGACCAGCCCGGCGAGCGGGCGGTCAGCCGGCTCGTGACCCGCCAGCTGTTCAGCTATCCCTCCGACGAGGACACGACGAAGTCGACCATCCCGCGGCCGGACCTCGCCGTCGGCGCGCCGGTCGTCACCGAGAACGGGCTGGTCTACACGGTGCGGCTGCGTCCCGCGGCGCGCTGGGACACCCCCAACCAGCGCCGGATCACTGCCAACGACGTCGCCCGCGGCATCAAGCGACTGTGCACGCCCCCGAACCCGTCACCGCTGCGCGGCTACTTCACGGCGACCATCGTCGGATTCCGGGAGTTCTGTGCCCAGCTGGCGGCGATCCCGGTTGCCGACGCCGCGGCCTTCGTCGAGAGCAGCACCGTGGAGGGCATCGAGATCGTCGGCGACGACACGCTCGCGTTCCATCTACTGGCCCCGATGAACGACTTCGTGGACGTGCTGGCGCTACCGGCGGCCTCCCCGGTGCCGCTGGAGGCCCTGGCCTACCCGCCGGACTCGCCGGAGTACCTGCACAACCTGGTGTCGGCCGGGCCGTACCGGTTCACGGTCGCTCCCGGCGAGGGGTACCGGCTGTCGCGCAGCCCATCCTGGAGCGCATCCTCGGACGGGATCCGCCGCGCCCTGCCCGACCATATAACGATCTTCGACGGCCTGAGTCCGGAGGCCATGCAGCAGGAGCTGGAGAGCGGCGACGCGGACATGTCGCTCGATGGGAAGATCCCCGACAGCCGGGCCGTGGAGCTCGCCAGGGCGAATGACCCCCGTCTCGTGGTCGACGGGGTCGGGGTCACCCTGGCGGTTACCGTCGGATTCAACGGGCCCTCCGCGGCCGCGCTGCGTGAGCTGCCGGTCCGCCGGGCGCTGCCCTACTGCATTGACCGGGTGAGCCTCGCGGCGGCGCTCGGCGGCCCCGAGTTCGCCGCTGCCGCCACCGGGTTGCTGCAGGAGACGATGACCGGCTATACCGACGCGGATCCCTTCCCGCGTCCGGCGGGACTCGGCGACGCGGCCCGTTGCCGGGAGGCGCTGAGCCACACCCCCGGCGGGCCCGTCACGGCGCTGTCCCTGCTCACCACGGACAGCGCCACCGACGTGGCGGCCGCTGAGGCATTGCGGACCGCCTTCGCCCGTTCCGGCATCCGCCTCGACATCCGGATCCGGACCGGCGAGCGCTACCGTGCGGCCGCCGTCCACCCCACCGGGCAGTTCTGGGACCTGGCGCTCACCACCATCGCCCCGGACTGGTACGGCGACGCGGGCCGCACCGTCTTCCAGCCATTGCTGGACGAGACGTGGGCCGGCCCCAGGCCGGCCGACGGCGGCTACCGGGATCCGGGCGCCCTGCATCTGCTCGCCACGGCGCTGCGGGCCACCAGCGAGGCGACCGCCGCGAGCGACTGGGCTGACCTGGAGCACACGGTGGTCGAGCAGGTCGCGGTAATCCCGCTGGCCGTCGTGCACACCCCGCAGTTCCATAGCACGAACGTCACCGCGTTCACGATCGTGCCGTCGGTCGGCACCGCCGATCCGACCGCGGTCTCGCTGGGGTCCGGATGACACCCGACCTGAACACGCTCCTCCCGCCGAGGGTAACGCCAGGGGTAACCAGGCGGGGGTGGTCGGTGCATCCATGTGTGGCTCTCGCGGCCTACACTCCCCCCAGGACGTACCCGGAGGAACACCCGGGGAAAAGTGCCGGGAACGTCAGGTTTACGAAACCGGGTACGAGGTTCCGCGGCGCTCGAGGCCGCGGAATCGGCAGGCACGGTTTCCGTGCTACCACCCATGGGACGAGACGAAGGAGCACGCGGGCCGTGGCAGGTGGCAACGCCATCCGGGGGAGCCGGGTCGGGGCAGGACCGATGGGAGAGGCGGAACGGGGCGAGACCGCGCCCCGGCAACGTATCTCCTTCTGGTGCGCCAACGCGCACGAGACGAGACCGTCGTTCGCCGCGGACGCGGCGATTCCCGACACGTGGGATTGTCCGAGCTGTGGTTTTCCGGCGGGACGGGATCGGGACAACACCCCCGCCCCGCCGCGCACCGAGCCGTACAAGACCCATCTCGCCTACGTGCGGGAACGACGGAACGAGAAGGACGGCGAGGCGATCCTCGCCGAGGCGCTCGCCAAGCTTCGGGGCGCCTCCTAGCCCGGGAACGGGCTGCCGCCGTTGCGCCGCCGCCGAGGATGCTCCTGTGACTGTGGATGATGTCGGCATCGGCCGGATCGTCGCCGGGCGGTACCGGCTCGTCGAACGGATTGGCTCCGGTGGGATGGGCACCGTGTGGCGGGCCCACGACGATGTGCTCCGGGTCGAGCTGGCGATCAAGGAGATCCGGGTCTCCGCCGACCTCGACGACGACGAGCGTGCCGCCGGAGTGGAGACGGCGATGCGCGAGGCCCGCAACGCCGCCCGGCTGCGGGGGAACCCGCACGTGGTCACCGTCCATGACGCCGTGGAACACGACGGCCTGCCGTGGATCGTGATGGAGCTGGTCCGGGCCGGCACACTCGCCACGACGGTCAACCGGGACGGTCCCTGCCGCCTGAGCGTGCCATCCAGGTCGGGCTCGCGGTCCTCGACGCCTTGGTCGCGGGCCAGCAGATGGGCGTGCTGCACCGGGACGTCAAACCATCGAACATCCTGCTGGCCGACGACGGCCGGGTGCTGCTGACCGACTTCGGCATCGCCACCCACGCCGCCGACCCGACCCTCACCGGCGGCGTCGGCAGCGGCGGGACGCCCGCCTACATGGCGCCCGAGCGCCTCCTCGGCGGCCCCGCGACCCTGGCCGGCGACCTGTTCGCCCTCGGCGCCACCCTCTACTTTGCCGTCGAGGGGGTCTCACCGTTCCAGCGCGACACGCTGCTCACCACTATCGGCGCCGTGCTGCACGCCGATCCGCAACCCTTCCTCCGGGGCGGCAGGCTGTCGGCAGCGATCGCCGGGCTGCTGGCCAAGAACCCGGCGAGCCGGCTGCGCGCGGAGGGAGCGCAGGCGTTGCTGACCTGGGCCGCGTCCCACCCGGCCGATTCCGCCCCGGTATCCTCGCCGTCCCCGGTATCCCCGCCGTCCCCGGCGCCGGACGCGGTGATCCGGCGCCGGACCGGGTCGCGACCCGGTCCGTTCCCGCCGGCGTGGCCAGGGACGGCGCGGCCCACCGGTGCGGTCGGATGGGCCCGGCCGTGGCGGGCACCCCGGCTGATGGCCGGGGCGATGATCGTCCTGGTGCTGCTCGCCGCCGTGGCCGCCGGGGCGTACCAGCTGTTCGGCGCGGACGGCAGCGGCGACGACGGCGACCGGCGTCGCGCCTCGCCGCCGACGGTCGCCACGCGGGATCCGGCGGGGGTCGGGTCGCAACCGGGTGCCGAGGCTGGCGAGGCGCTGCCCCCGGGCATGATCGGCAGCTGGAGCGGATCGGTGACGCAGGCGTTCGTGCACTTCAACGCCGAGCTGGTGCTGCGGGGCGGCCGGATCGGCGAGGTGATCGGCACGAGTGCCTACCCGGAGAGTGGGTGCGCCGGCGAGCTCGTGCTGCGGGCGGTGTCCGGCGCCTCGGTCCGGCTCGAGGAACGTCTCACCCGGGTCGGGGCATTGTGCTTCGCCGCCACCTGGCTGGACCTCGTGCTCCATGGCGACGGCACGCTCGACTGCTCGTATCCGGCGACCGAGATCAGCTCGGCGGGGCAGGCGACCATGCGCCGCTCAGCGCCCGCCGTGTCCCCATCGTCCCCCGCGCCCCCAGGCTGACCGGGGCCGCCGGCTGGCCGGACCGCCGGGTGAGCGGGCTGCCGGGTGAGCGGGTGAGTGCGCTGGGCGGTCCACCCCCGGCGGGTGAGGCGGCGCGACGGCGGGACGGCCCGGCGCGGGTATGAACGGACCGGGTCAGAAACCGGGTCCGGGCCGGAACCGGGGCCCCAGGACGCCGGGACGACCGTGGCCCGCCCAGGCCACCGCCCGACCACGGCGTGGACAGGAGGTACTCCGTGGATCCCGATTTTCCGCTGCTCAGCGTCTTCCTCTATATGCTGTGGTTTTTTGCTTTCATCCTGTGGCTGTGGCTGCTGCTTGTCGTGATCATGGACGTGTTCCGCAGCCAGGATCTGTCCGGATGGGCGAAGGCCGCCTGGACGGTCGCGATCGTGGTGCTGCCCTGGCTTGGCGTGATCGCCTACCTGATCGTGCGGGGTGGCAGCATGCACGAGCGCAGCCGCGCCGCGGCGCAGCGCGACGAACAGGCCTGGCGCGCCTACCTCCAGGAGGCCGCCAGGACGACGAGCGATGCCGACGAACTTGGCAAGCTCGCGCACCTGCGAGACCGGGGGATTATCAGCGAGGCCGAGTTCGAGCGGGGCAAGACCAAGATCTTGACCTGACAAGATCCTGACCTGATCCGCCGGTGCCGTCCCGTGGGCCCGGCACGCGTACCGGGCCCACGGGACAAGTCTACGGGACAGGTCGTCCGCGGACCGCGTCACTGCCAGCCGGGCAGCCGGGAGGCGGCGGCCCGGTCGGCGAGCCACAGGCTGCGGTCGCGGCCGACCGCTCCCGTCGCCGGGATCGTGATCGGTCCCGCTCCGGAGAACGACGCCGCGACCGCATCGGCCTTCTCCTCCCCGGCGACGATCACCCAGACCTCGTGGGCGGACTGGATGGCCGGCAGGGTCAGTGTGACGCGTTCCGGCGGTGGCTTGGGGCAGTCATGCACGGCCACCACCGGCTCGGTCGCGACGACCGCGGGGGAGCCCGGGAACAGCGAGGCGACATGGCCCTCCGGGCCGAGCCCGAGGAGCACCACGTCGAAGCTCGGCACCGCCGATCCGGTGACGGCACGGGTGGCCAGCAGCGCGGCGTACTCCACCGCGGCGGACTCCGGGTCGGCATAGCCGGAGGCCGCGGCTCGTCCCTCGACGTCACCGCCCGCGGTCGGGGCCGCCAGATGGCCCATCGGGAAGATCCGTTTGGGATCCACCGGGATGTGATCGAGCAGCGCCTCCCGCGTCTGCCGCTCGTTGCGGTCGGGCGAGCCGGCCGCGACGAACCGCTCGTCGCCCCACCAGATGTCGACCTTGCTCCAGTCCACCGCGTCGAGAGCCGGGTTCGATCGCACCGCCCGCAGCAGGGCGATGCCGATGCCACCGCCGGTCAGGACGAGTGAGGCCTCCCCGCGGGCCGTCTGGGCGTCCACCAGCCGGGTGATCAGACGGGCCGCGGCGGCCCTGGCCAGTACCCCGGCGTCACGATGGAGGACGAGCTCCGGCTCGGCCGTCATGCGCCACCCACCGCCCGTTCGTTGTTCGAGGCACTCGTCGGGGCGGTGCCCGGGGCCGCGGTGCCCGGGGCCGCGGCGCTCGACGTCACGGTGCTGGCGGCCAAGGCGTCCGTGGCGCCCACGGTCTGGTCCATCGGGTCCCGCCAGATGTGCTCTCGGTGCGGCGAGCGCCTGGTCAGGTTCGGCAGGCCGCTCCAGGTACCCAGGGCCTCGGCGTAGACGGCGTCGTCGTCGAGCCGGCGCAGCTCCTCGGCGAGCAGGTCCCCGACGCCCCGGTCGGACAGGGGCAGTACCCGGTCCGGGTACCCGGTGCGGGAGATCATCGCCGACTGGGAGTCGGTGCGGGAGACGGCCAGCCGGTCCCCGTCGAGGGCGACGGCGACCGCCGTGATACCGGGCCGGCCACCCGTTTCGTCGACCGTCACCGGGACGGCGAGCCTGTTCTGGAGCCAGCCGGCGAACAGCTGGGCGCTCGGATCGGCCCGGCCGGCGGTGATGACGGCTGAGTCCGGCCGCTCGCTGACCACCGCGTCGAAGGCGGCAGCGAGCAGGGTGCGCCAGGGCGACAGCCTGGTCCAGGACAGGTCCGTGTCGCCGGGGGCGAAGTCCGCGGCCCGCTGGAACAGCGCCGACAGCGGGTCCGGGCTGGCAGTGACGTCGGTGACCCGCCGGTCGGCGAATACGCCGAGCGGGTCGTAGGCGATCCGGGTCGGCGGCTCGTCGTGCCACCAGGTGACCACCGGGGCGTCCGGTGCGAGCAGGGGAAGCACGACCGATTCCGCGTGCAGCGCCAACCGGCCGGACATCCGCATCACGACCGCCTCGCCCGGGCCGAGCCGACCGCCGATCGAGACCTCGGCGTCGAGCCGGGGATGCGGCACGTCGACCTGCCGGCGGACGACGATCAGTAGCCGGCACGGATGGGCGGAGGCCGCCAGCGTCGCCGCGCCCTCGGCGGCGCTGACGTGCTTTTCGTCAACGACGACGACGAGGGTCAGCGCCAAGCCGAAGGCCAGGGCTCCGGCCGCCCGTCGTTCGGCGGAGAGGGCCTTGACCACCTCAGAACCGGTGGTGTCCCACAATGTGGTCACGAGGGGCTCCTAATCCATGGTCATGGCCGCCGCCACCGGCGACCGTCGTGGGCGAGCATCTCGTCGGCGGCCGCCGGGCCCCAGGTGCCGGCCCGGTAGCGGTGCGGGGTGGTGCCCGCCCAGTGCCGCTCCAGCGGATCGACGATCCGCCAGGACTCCTCGACCTCCGCGTTGTTCGGGAACAGCGTCGCGTCGCCGAGCAGCACGTCGAGGATCAGCCGTTCGTAGGCCTCCGGCAGCGCCTCGGTGAACGCCTCACCGAACAGGAAGTCCATCGCGACGTCCCGGACCTCCATCGCCGAGCCGGGGACCTTGGAGCCGAACTTGAGCGTGACCCCCTCGTCGGGCTGCACCCGGATGACCAGTTGGTTGTTGCCGAGCTCGGTGGTGGCGGTCTCGTCGAACGGCAGGTGCGGCGCCTTCTTGAAGAAGATGGCGATCTCGGTGACCCGCCGTGGCAGCCGCTTGCCAGTCCGCAGGTAGAACGGCACCCCGGCCCACCGGCGCGTCTCGATGCCGAAGCGCACCGCCGAGAAGGTCTCCGTCCGCGACTGCGCGGGGATGTCCTGTTCGTCGAGGTAGCCCGGGACCCGCTCCCCGGCGAGCCAGCCCTGCTCGTACTGCCCCCGTACCGCGTAGCGGGTGAGGTCCGTAGGCAACGATACCGCGCGGAGCACCTTCAGCTTCTCGGTGCGGATGGTCTCCGCGCCGAAGCTGACCGGCTCCTCCATCGCGGTCAGGGCGAGCAGCTGCAACAGGTGGTTCTGGAGCACGTCCCGGGCGGCGCCCGTCTCGTCGTAGAAGCCGGCCCGGGTGCCGATCCCGACGTCCTCGGCCATGGTGATCTGCACCGAGTCGACGAACTGGGAGTTCCAGATCGGTTCGAACAGCGTGTTGGCGAAGCGCAGCGCGAAGAGGTTCTGGACCGTCTCCTTGCCCAGGTAGTGGTCGATGCGGAACACCCCGGACGGGGTGAAGACGTCGTCGACGAGCGCGTTGAGCTGCCGGGCCGACTCCAGGTCGTGACCGAACGGTTTCTCGACGACGACCCGGCGCCAGCCGCCCGAACCAGCGGCCGAGGAGAGCCCGGTGCGCTGCATCTGCTTGAGCACGACCGGGAAGGCCAACGGCGGGATCGACAGGTAGAACGCCGCGTTGCCACGGATACCGTGGGAGTGCTCCAGGCTCTCCAGCGCCCGGGCGAGCCGGTCGAACGCGGCGTCGTCGTCGAAGGACCCCGGCAGGAACCGCACGGAGCCCGCCAGCCGGTCCCAGACCTCTGCACGGAAGGGGGTGCGGGCGCCCTTCTCGGCGGCCTGCCGGGCGAACTCGGCGAAGTCCTCGTCGGGCCAGTCCCGGCGGGCGAACCCGAGCAGGACGAAACCCGGCGGCAGCAGGCCGCGGTGGGCCAGGTCGTAGACGGCGGGGATCAGCTTCTTGCGGGCCAGGTCGCCGGTAGCGCCGAACACCACCAGGGCGCTCGCGTCCGGCAGGCGCGGCAGTCTGCGGTCACGTGGGTCCCGCAGCGGGTTGGTACTCACCGTGGGCGCCACCCGTTCCCCCTTCGTTCTGCTTGTGGTCTCTCCGAGGTTGTTTCACCGGGGACCGTCGGGTGTCCATGAACGACGCTGAGACGATCATCACGGCCGTGGCGACCGCCACGGCCACGGCCGGCGCCAGGCCTTACGCGGACGAACCGGGTGAGCCCAGGTGCGCCGCGATGGTGTCCAGCAGCTGGGTCCACGAGTCCTCGAACTTCTGTACGCCCTGGCTCTCCAGGGTCTCGATCACGTCGTCGAGATCGATTCCGACGGCCGTGAGCTGGGCGAACACCTCGTGGGCCTCCTCGTAGCGGGGGCGGATCGTCTCGCCCGTCACCGACCCGTGGTCGGCGAACGCCTCCAGGGTTGCCTCCGGCATCGTGTTGACGGTTCCGGGCGCGATCAGCTCGGTGACGTAGATCGTGTCCGGCAGGGATGGGTCCTTGGTGGACGTCGACGCCCACAATGGGCGTTGGGGCTTCGCGCCCGCCGCGGCCAGGGCCGCCCAGCGGGGAGTGGCGAACGCCTTCTCGTACCGCTCGAAGGCCAGCCGGGCGTTGGCGACGGCGGCCCGGCCGCGCAGCGCCTTCGCCTCCGGAGTGCCAATCTTCTCCAGCCGCTGGTCGACCTCGGTGTCCACCCGGCTGACGAAGAACGACGCGACCGAGGCCAGGTCGGTGATGGCGCGCCCCGCGGCCAGGGCCTTCTCCAGACCGGTCATGAACGCGTCGATCACGGCGTCGTACCGGTCGAGTCCGAAGATCAGCGTCACGTTCACGCTGATGCCCTGGGCGAGCGTCTCGGTGATCGCCGAGAGGCCGGCCCGGGTGGCGGGAATCTTGATGAACAGGTTCGGCCGGTCGACCAGCCACCACAGGGCACGCGCCTCGGCGAGCGTGCGCTCGGCCTCGTGGGCGAGCCGGGGATCGACCTCCAGGGACACCCGGCCGTCGACGCCGCCGCTGGCGTCGTAGACGCCGCGCAGCACGTCGCAGGCGTCGCGCACGTCGGCGGCCGTGATGGCCCGGACGGCCTCGCCGACGTCCACACCGCGGATCGCCAGGTCGTGCAGCTGCTCGTCGTACAGGTCGCTCGAACTGATCGCCTTCTGGAAGCTCGAACTGATCGCCTTCTGGAAGATGGTCGGGTTGCTCGTCACGCCGACGACGCTGCGGTTCTCGACCAGGTGGGCGAGGTTGCCGGTGCGTAGGCGGTCCCGGCTGATGTCGTCCAGCCAGACCGCCACTCCGGCGGCTGAGAGCTCGGACAGGGGATTGCTCATCGGGCTGACTTCCTCTCCGCGGGCGGTGGCGTCCTCACCATGTCTCCAAGCTGTCCTCCGATGGGCGCACCCCCTTCAGGGCACTACCCTCTGGGGCCGGCTCCATCCCAGGCTGTTTCCAGTCTGATCCCAGTCTGCGGATCCCCGTGACAGTCGGGTGGCGGTTGGGAGAACAACGCGCACGACGAGTGGAATCCCGGTCCCTGTGGTTCATGCCCGATGCCCGCCGTCCATGCGTCATACCCACCGTCGCTGTCCGATGCCCCACGCCAGTACATGTCGGTCGCCGCCGCCCGGGGGGCCGCGTGGCGCGGTTGTGAGATGAGGACGCAGGGCGGCGGCGGGGGTCCGGGCGCGGTCGACGCGCGTACGCAGCGCCGCGGCGGCTAGACTCCGACACGTCGTAGAACACCGCCCGCTCCGACTTTCGGGGCACCGTCCCGCGTGGGTCGCCCGTCGATCCCGCCGATCGCGAGGTCGCTCTGTCTACCGAGGCCGTCCTTCGTCGCCGGCATGTCCCCGCCCGCGGACCGGGGCGGGCGGGCGCCTCCAAGCCAACGACCGCACCGGCGCCGGCGCTCGAGCCGCCCGGTGTTCCCGCACCGGCGCCGGGGGTTGGCGGCCCGCCCGCCCCCGCAGCCGGCCCGCCAGCCCCCGCAGCCGATCCGCCCGCCGACGGGCTCCCGGGCGCCGGGCATGCGACCCGCGGGGGCTGGGCGGCCGTGTCGGCGAAGGCCCGCGGCTATGTCGCCCTGATGAAGCTGCGCGTGGTCGAACTGCTGCTCATCACCACCGTCCCGGTCATGATGCTCGCCGAACGGGGCATGCCGCCGCTCTGGCTGATCGCCGTGACCCTGGTGGCGGGAACCCTCGCCGCCGGCAGCGCGAACACGATCAACTGTTATGTCGATCGTGACATCGATCAGATGATGGGCCGCACGAAGCGCCGTCCGCTCGTGCGGGCGACCGTCACGCCCACGGAGGCGCTGACCTTCGGCATCGTGATCGGGATCGTCTCGACACTGCTCTTCGGTTTCCTGGTCAACTGGCCCTCCGCGCTGCTGGCGGACGGGGCGATCGCCTTCTACGTCTTCGTCTACACCCTCGGGCTGAAGCGCCGCACCCCGTCGAACATCGTCATCGGGGGCGCGGCCGGCTGCTTCCCCGTCCTGATCGGATGGTCGGCGGTCACGGGGACCGTCGGCTGGGCCGCGGTGCTGCTGTTCGCCGTCGTCTTTTTCTGGACCCCGCCGCACTTCTGGGCGCTGGCGATGAAGTTCCGCGACGACTACGCCGTGGCAGGCGTCCCCATGCTGCCGGTCGTCGCCTCCGTCCAGGTCGTCACCCGGCGGATGCTGGGCTACGCCTACGCGATGGTCGCCGCCTCGCTCGCGGTCGCTCCCGTCGCCTCCACCGGCCCGGTCTACCTCGTCGTCGCCGTCGCGGTGGGCGCCTGGTTCCTGGTCGAGTCGCACCGGGTCGCCCGCCGGGCCCGGCACGGCGAGGACCCGAGGCCGATGCGCCTGTTCCACATGTCGATCACGTATCTGACCCTGCTGTTCGTGGCGATCGCCGTCACCGCTCTCGTCTGATCTCGCCCGGCCCCACCGATCGACCCTACCGACCGGCCCCACCGAACCCGCCCCGTCCCGCCCGGTGACACCGGGATCAGGACGGGGCACTGTTTTTCCGGCGGGCCGCAGGCGTGCGGGCGGCTACGTTCCGAGGCCGTCGAGCACCCGGGCTCCGGGCAGCGCGGCCAGGACCCTGCCGGGCAGCCACAGCTTGGAGATGCGCACCCCGGAGCCGACCACGACGCGCGGGTGCTCGGCCACTGCCCGGTCGATCAGGATCGGCCATTCCGCGGGAAGCCCGACCGGGGTGATGCCCCCATACTCCATGCCGGTTTCGGTGACGGCCGTGTCCATCGGCACGAACGAGACCTTGCGGGCGTCCAGATGCCGCCGGACCAGGCCGTTGACGTCAGCCCGGGAGACGGCGAACACAACGCAGGCCGCGAGCATGGTGACACCGCCCCGCCGGCCCGCGACGACCACGCAGTTCGCCGTCTCGGCCGGGTCCACCCCATAGTGCACGCAGAAGGCCGCGGTGTCGGACAGCTCGGGATCGATCTCGGCGACCTCGATCTCGTCCCCTCGCCCGGCCTGCGACCGGGTGTCGAGTAGCGCGGCGGTCGGCGCGGCGAGCAGGTCGGGACGGGCCAGCGCCGACGCCGGCGCCAGCAGAAGATCGGTACGCAGATGTCCGCTGCTCCCACCCGTTTCCCGACCAACCATCATGCCAGCCCCAGCCGTCGACCCAGAACAATCAGCGCGACACCGACGACCATCGACGCCAACAAATTACGGGTGCGGTACGCGACGCCGGCGGTGGCCGCGCCCGCGAAGACCCCCGCCCAGCCCTCCGCGATCACCGCCGGCACCACCACGGCCACCAGGACCGTCCCGGGCAGCGCCCCGATCGCGCGAGCCCACGGGCCCTCGCTCGGCAGCCAGTCGGCCGCCAGCAGGCCGCCGACCCGAAGCGAGTAGGTGATCATCGCCATGCCGGCGACGGCGAGGACGGCCTCAGCGCTCCACATTCGTTTCCTCCGGGCCGATTGCCATGCGAGTTGACCGCCAGCGGACCAACTGCCCGTGGACCGACTGCCTTCGGGCCGATTGCCTGCACAGGTGCCGCCACGCCGGGCGCCGTCCCGGGTGACTCACCGGGCGCGTCCCCCTCTGATACCACCTGCGGGTCCGGTTCGGGGCCGCGCCGGGCGGCGGCGGCCGCGCCGACAAGGGCGCCGATCATGATGTACCAGGTGCCGCCGAGCAGCCGCCAGCTCACGACCGCGGCCACCCCGGCCGCAAGCCACGGCACGACATCCGCGCGACCCCGCCAGAAGCCGCGCGTCAACGCGATGAAGGCCGTGGTGAACGCGAAGTCGAGGCCGAAGCGCTCCGGTGCCGGAATCCGCCCGCCGAGCAGGTACCCGGCGCCGCTACCGACCAGCCAGAACACCAGGATCGCCAGGCCGCCGCCCAGCAGGAAACCCGGCGGCGCCGCTCGCCCCCGCCGGCGCCCCTCGGCCAGCGTGACGGCCCAGTTCTCGTCCGCGACGAGGTGGATCCCCAGCAGCTTCTGCCACAGTGGCCGCCCGACGAACACTTCGCGCAGCGACGCGCACAGCAGGATGTAGCGCAGATTGATGATCAAGGTGCTCGCCAGGATCGCCGCCAGCGGTACAGGTATTCCCCACAACCCAACGACGACGATCTGCGCGGATCCCGCGAGGACGACCGCGTCCATGATCAGCAACTGCACCAGCGTGATGTCCCGGGTCGGGGCGACCGCGCCCATCGCGAGGCCATACGCCGCCACGCCCATCGCCAGGGGAATCGTCGCGCGAAACCCCGCGGCGATCTCCCGCATCGGGAAGGCGGCCTCCTGACTCACCCCGGGCGGCGACGATCTCATGGCCACCGCGTCGAGCCTGCAGCTGTCACGCCTTCTCCCGGAGCGCTCGTCGACAGGCTGCGGCGACCTTGGCCACCAGCGCGTCGCCAGAGCTGACGGCGATGTCGTGGCCGCCGGGCACCAGAGTCACGCTGAACCCGACCGAGGTGAGCTGCTCCCACGCGCGAATGCTGGCGGCCGGCACGGACGTGTCGCCGGCACCACTGATCGCATCGATATGAACGCTCAGTAGCGTACCACTGTCAGTATGTCGGTAACTGGCGGCCGGTTCACCCATCCGCGCGTGCCGGCCCGGGGGAAGACCCGCCGGCCCCGGGAGAAGGTCCAGGCCGAGATCGACACGATCTGCGCGGACCCGTGGGTGCGACGCGTCGTGACCACGAAGCTGACCGGGGACACCCCGGCCGCGCACCGGCTGACCTGGACGGTTGACCCGCAGGCCCGGGCCGCCCTCGAGGAGGAGATCTTCGGGAAGCGGGTCCTGGTCACCGACCGTGACGCCTGGCCGGTCGGCGACGTGGTCGCGGCCTATCGGTCGCAGTCGGACGCCGAGTTCGCGTTCCGCCAGATGAAGGATCCGCATGTCGTCTCGTTCAGCCCGATGCACCACTGGACGCGGATCACACGATCCGTGTCCACATGTTCACCTGCGTGCTCGCGTTGCAGGTCGCGCACCTGATGCGCCGTCACGCCGCGCGGGCCGGGCAGGAACACTCGGTGCGCGTCCTGCTCGACCTGCTCGCCGGGATCGAGGAGACGGCGATGATCTACCCCTCGACCGGGGGCCGTCCGAAGGCGCGCCGTATGCTCACCGAGACCACTCCCGCCCAGGACCGACTCGCCGAGATCTTCGGCCTCGCGAGGTGGGCGCCCCGGACTTAGGTCATACAGTTCCGGAAGATCGACATCGGTCATGAGCTGCGAATACTCCAGACAAGATCAAACTAGGGGCGAAACTTCCGCTAGGAGCCGACGCCGGCGCTGGTGGGGGCGGTGGTCCCGACCGGCCCGGCGGGCGCGGGGACCTCGGCGCCGGCCGCCGCGAGCGTGGGCGCCGCGCCCGGTGC